>JAIEHQ010000118.1 GCA_029065825.1 Alistipes sp. | reverse complement strand
TGGTGTACCACAGGGGCGAGAAGTTCGAGCCGACGGCCAGCACCCCGGCCGCCAGCAGCACCGCCGTGCGGCGGGCGAAGTCGGCCATCCGGCGGCCGCGCAGGGCCGCGATGCCCTCGCTGATCCACAGGGCGGCCATCGCCAGCAGGAAGTAATAGGCGATCTGGGGGTGATTGGCTCCTATTTCGAGCGAGGCGAAGAGTGCCGTGAGCGCTCCGCCGAGCCAGAGGTTGCCCCGCAGCGCGAGCCACGCACCGCCCACCATCGGCGGGGCATAGACCGCCGCCCACATCTTGGTCACGTGGCCCGCCCCGATGATGAGGAAGAAGTAGGTCGAAAGGCCGTACATGAGCGCCGGGACGATCCCCACCCAGGGATTCACGCCCATCATCAGCAGCATGGTCCACATGGCCGTCATGGCGAAGAAGAGGAAGCCGGCGGGGGTGTCGATCAGTTCGGTAACGCGCCCGACGGTGTTCTTGACCGCCTGGGCCGGGTAGGCGACGCTGATCAGATAGGCCGGCATGCCGCCGAAGACGCGGCCGGCCCATTGGGGATCCTCTCCCTCGCGGGCGCGGTTGTCGCGGATCTCCTGCACCATGCTCTCGTACTGCTGCACGTCGTGGCGCGGCAGCACCTCGCCCCGGAACTGCGGCGCGAAACAGAGGGCACTGACCAGAAAAAAGAGCGACAGGGCTGCCGCAGCCGGCAACAGCCGGAAGAAGCTATCTCGGAAACGGATCATCTGCAACGACGTTTGTTAGCAGCCAAAGGTACGAAGAAAATCCGAGACGACAGCGCAAGGCACCCGAAAAACACGAGCCGCCCGCCCCGAAACCGCAAAAAAAACCGCGACGACACACCGGAGGCAGACCGGCATGTCATCGCAGTTTCCGCGCCGGAGCGCGGGAGGTTTCTTTCCGCCGAAACTCCTACTCGACAGTCACACCCTCCGCACGGCGGAAGGCCCGGATGCGGAACACGGTGGTTTTCGGCGCACGGCCGCTGCGGTACTCGCCGTGATTGCCGCCTTTCGCCTTGTTGCCGCCGCCGGTATAGTTGTCGCCTGTACCCTTCGAGCCGCTCTGCACCCAGGAAGAGGTATTCGTTTCGCCCGTCGGAATCCGTTCGGGCGGGAAATACATCGTGGCACGCGCATAAGAAGCACTCTCTATCTCGCGTGCAGTAATTCCCCTATTCGGATCCTTGGCTGCAGCCGCAGACCAGTAATAGTTGTTCTGAAACTCCTCGAACGTGGAATAATAGATCGAAATGGCCGTCTCGATTTCGCTGATGCCGGGCATATACCAGTTCTCCTCGTAGGTGCCGTCATGGTTGCGCCGGTTCTTGGCATAGCTGTAATGGAATGCGGAGGCCGGGATTCCGTCGGGATAGGTCGTCATCGTATTCATCGAAGCCACCTGATCCGCACGGTCGTTGAAAATATAACGGGTCATCTGCAATCCGTTGTTATAGACGTTGCACGGATTGAAAGGACTCCAGGTTCCGACCAGGTTAGACTGCCCGATTACCGCATTGGTCGCCAGATGCGCCCCTTCGCGCGCCCAGGGCAGACCGTCGTAATAGACATTGTCCTGAAGGTGCTTGTCCAGCGGATCGCGGTGATCGACATACTCCTCGTAATACTCGATATAGCAGTCGATCGGAGAGCCGTCGGACGCAGTGCCCCTGACCGGCAGCAGCCCCTTCTGGTCCAGTTCGAGCGTACGGTCTCGCCGGTCGCCCTGCTTGTTGTTGTAGGTAATGTAAACCGTCGCAGAGCGGTCGCGCGTCGAGGCGTTCTCGTCCACGTAGAAGTAGATGCGCGAACGGGATCGGTGCTCCGGTCCCGAAACCCGCACCGAAGTGTTGGCGCTCAGCGTTCCGCTAACGAGGTCCGTATAGAAATACTTGCGTGCGCCGGTGCCCGCCTCGAAATTGCCGCCCGTGATGAAGTCGTCGCCCGTCTTGCCGCGGAGCATCGTCAGCGAGTCGATCATCTCCATGCGGATCCAGTCGGGCGCACTGCCCGTCGCGGGATCGACCAGGCTGACATCGACGTAGGATTCCAGATCGACGATGCCCGCCTCGCGGCGCAGGAAGTAGAGGTCCATCGGCACCACGTTCCAGTGGGCGTCCAGCTTGCGCTCATTGACGATCGCAATGTAGAGCGGGTTGTCGGTAACGACATTGACGCGGCCGTCGAACGTATAGACATCCTCGTCGCTGTTGCGCACGTAGTCCAGGCCGCGGATCGTAATGTTGTTCTTGTAGCAGCGGTTGCGGCGCACCTCGAAGTTGTCGTAGGTGTTCCGGCCCATATAGACGTTGAAGTCGGCCTGGTAGGTCAGCCCCTGGTGGGTCACATAGGTCCCCTTGACCACGATCGACGAGGCGTTCCGGTCGGCGATGGTCGGCTTCCAGCGCTGGATGGCCGACTCGTCCTCGGGATCCACGCCGGCGGGATAGCCCTCCGCCTTGAGCCGCGCGTATTTCTCGGGGTCGGGACGCTGCACGTTCTCGTAGGTATAGTAGCTGAACGTGGCGGCGGTCTGCTGGTCGTGGAGGATACGCCCCCGGTAGGGCACCACCCGCTCGCGGGCGATGAAGTCGTTGGTACCGTCGGGATTGTCGTCGGGAATCTCGGTAACCTCGGTCAGGATGCCGTCGGCCGCAGCCTCGGCCGGCGGCGTGAAGGGCACGAAATAGGGCATGTTGCGCACACCGTAGGAGAGGATTTCGAGCGTCGGCAGCGAACGGTCGTGGTTGGTCTGGTTGGCATCGAGGCTTACCGACACATCGACGCGCGCCATGAGCGCACGCATCTCGATCTGCACCGTGCGGTTCGATTCGCTCAGACTTACCCCCGCAGTCAGTCCCACCATCGGCATACCCGGTTCGGGCAGCAGGCTGATATCCTCGCGCGGCGTGGGGCGGTAGAGCCAGTCGCGCAGATCCTGCAGACGCTCGACCGTGACCTCCCGTTCGGGGTTCTGCGGATCGCCGTGCACGATGTCGCCCTCGGGAGTCCACCGCGTGCGGAACCGGTTGCCGAACACGTTGGCGACGGCATAGACCTGCACCCCGGTCAGATCCTTCTGGTTCTCGAAGGTGTTCTCCGAGATGGAGAGCGCCGCCGGCTGCCCCTCGGGCACCTCCAGCCGGTAGTAGGCGCTGAAGGTATCGGAATTGGTCGGCACGAGGAAGTTGCCTTCGGCATCGAAGAAAAAGAGGTGCAGCGTGCGGATCCGCTTCTCCTCGGCGCTCTTGGGAGTCGGATCGTCGGCGCGGGTCAGCGGCGTCTGGGGCAGCATGTCGTTGCATGCGGCGGCGATCGTGATGCCTCCCGGGGGCGGCACCGGCACCGAGTCGTCCACACCCTTCTCGCACGCGCAGAGCGCACAGAGGAGAGCCGCGCAGGTCAATATGTTGAATGCCTTCATCGACATAATATTCACGGTTTTTAGTTGATGATGATAACGTTATTCGAACCCTCCTCCCAATACTCGATCGCATCGGCCGTAAACATGAGCAGCAGCTGATCGCCGATGAAGTTCAGGTTGATGGTGTAGCACGTTCCCTGCTCGGGAACGCGTCCCAGGGAGAAGTCGGGGATCTCCTTGGTCACGCGCACGCCGTCCGGATAGGAGTACTCGACCGTGATGGTCTTCCGCATGCCGAGGTAGGGAACCGCCGAAGTGGCCCCCTCGGCCCGGGCGTCGAACTTCGGCAGGAGCAGCAGCACGGTGCCCTGCTCGTTGTCGGGCGTGCTGCCGACCACGCGGGCGGAGTTGGGCGCGAACTGCTCCCCGCCATCCTGCCCGATGAAGCGGAAAGTGCCGGAGAAGGTCTCGTCGCCCACCGACATCACGGGATCGGCCGGCGAGAAATCGATCTCGGCGGTGCGGTAGAAGTCGCCACTGAGCGTGAGCGAGTGTATCGTCACGGTGTTGGCCTGGGGATCGTCCCGGTCCACCGCGTTGTAGTTGTTGATCTGCAGCCGCAGGCCCGTGAGCAGATGCCGGAACTCGAGCTGCACGGCCCCCTGCGAGGAGGAGTGGTCGAAGCTGGCGGCGATCATGGCATCGGCCGAAGCGTCCGGATCGAGCGCGCGGGCCGCGTCGCCGCCCGCATCGTAGGGCATGGTATAGGTCAGCTTCGGCACGCCCCGCGTCAGGGCATCGGCCGGCGACACGGCGAATCCGCCTCCCTGCCCGACAGCTCCGTAAGGATGGTAGGCCACGAACGAATAGAGGAATCGTCCGGTCTCGACCCCGCCCGTGTCGTCGTCGGCGTACCAGCGCCGGGGGCGGTTGAAAGTCGCGCCGTCGCTGCTGTAAATGCACCGGGTACCGTCGAAGAAAACGGGTTCGCAGTACATCACGTCGGCATGGGAGAGGGACTTCTTGGTCAGCCAGTCGGAATTGCCGCCCCGATAGTCGGGGACGTCCTCATTCAACTGATAGGGGATGCAATAGCCCAGGACACCGAAAACGCTGCGGGGCGCGAGGCTGTTCATCAGCTCGGCACGTGTCCGAGACTCCTCCAGCGACACCCGGGGCGTGCCGAACGAAATGACATCGCCGCCGTAACCTCCGGACGGCATCGGGTCGTCGGCAGCCGAACAGGCCGCGAGCAGGAGCGCCGCCAACAGGGAAGACAAATATTTACACATATCGCTATATCGAAAAAATAGGGGTTTTGTCATGACACCTCCGGACCTCAGAGATCGACATTGAAGTCGGAGCCGTTGATGGGTGCGTACTGCCACGCCTCAACCGCAGGGGTGTCGAAAAAGATACGGTCGCTGATCGTAAAGGGATAACGGTAGCTTTTGCCGGCCTCCCACCGTTCCGAAACGCTCTTCAGGGCGACACGGCCGGTGTAGCGGTAGCTTTCGGAACAGTCGTAGTGGTAGGTTATCTCCAGCACGGCATCCGTCAGCTCCTGCGGAATGAACAGGAGCGCCCGCTCGTCGGCGAACAGATCGGTGCCGTCGGTCGCCAGTTCGACCGACTCGGCGACATAGGTCCCGGACTCCGCGCCGAGCAGCTCTCCGCGGGGAGTCCAGCTGCCGGGAAGCTCCTCGGCGAACGATGCGCCGCTCCAGTCCCCCCGGGTGCGGATGCCGTACAGCACAGCCCGGTCGATGACGATCCGCCGCCCGGTGCCGAGATGCTGCTCGTCGGAGCGGCCGACGAAGCGCACGCGCGCGAGCAGGTGGCGGAATTCGAGATTGACGGGACCCATCGTCCGACCGGGATCGCATTCGATCGGTGCGGGCGAGGCGGCAAGCAGATCGACACCCGAAACCGCATCGAAATCGCCGACGGTCAGATGGGGACCGTCGCCCGCGAAAGCGACGGAGGCACCCGCCGGAAGATCGGCGGGATAGAGGGCGCGGAAGTCGTAGGTAAACGTCGGGAGCCAGTACTGCGGCTCGCCGTAGCTCCATTGCCCGCCGTCGCTTACCACCCGCGTGCCGTCGAACACCCGGATCGGGGCGGCATCGCCTTTGCGGCAGATGCCCCACACGGCGAAGGCGGAGCCTGCGGCCTGCAGTTCGGCCGTTCCGACCACACCGCGCGTACTCACGCGGGCCGTACCGAACCGCATCGCCCGCGCATGGTCGGCGGCCCCGTCGGCCGGTCTCTCCGAACAGCCGCACGCCAGCAGCACGGCCGCAATGACCAGCAGCATCGGCCTGAGATGGAATCCTTTGCTCATAATGATAGACAGGTATTTTGAAATCGTATTCGAAAACGCCTCCCGTCCATGTCGTGTCCCGTAGCGGGACACGACATGACGAGGGCGGCGCGCTTCATTTCGGGATTACAGCTCCGCAGGCAGGTTGCCAGCCTCGATACTGCCGGCATCGACATCCTCCCAGTCGGACCAGTCGCCGACCGTACCGCTGAACACGATCGGCTCGAGACCTACCTCGGAACCGGTAAGATCGATCGTGTAACGATACTGATGGCCCATGACCCACTCGGGCATCAGCTGAGCGTTGTACGTCTTGTCGAAGATAGCGATCTCCTGATCGCCCTCCGTACGCGTTACAGCCAGATGGAACTCCAGATGCACGTTCGCCTCGGTATAAGCGAACGGGATGACGTAAGCGGCCTCGGTCGTTGCGCTCTGACCGCTTGCAGCGCTTTCGCCGTCGGTCGGGAAGTTCATCGCGATCTCGGGACGGCCCGCACTGCGCTCGGGAGTCTCGTATTCGCCGGTCGTCGGATTGGGATTCACCCAGGGATTCGTGCCGTTCGTTTCGAAAACGGAGCCGTAGAAATTACCCTTGTCACGCACGTTTACCACCTTGAACTTGTCGATCTTGATCGTGTATCCTTCGGGGAAGGAGTTCTTGAATACGAACGAAATACGCGAAAGAACGTGCTTGAACTCCATCGCGACGACAGGATTTCCCGTCTCCAGAGCAGTGTGGGCGGCATAGGCATACACCAGGTCCTTCTGGTTTGCGCCGTTGCTGAGGAAACCGGTAAGGTTCAGGTAGCGGTCGTCTCTGAAGTTGGCATTGGTACCGGCGGGCAGCGTATTGTCGTCGATGCCGTAGGCCGCGAAATTGTAGGCACCGTCTTTGACCCAGTAGCGCAGATCGTTATCCGTCGCAGCATACGTCCAGCCGTCGCCCGACTTCTTTACGGCCTGACTGTTGAAAACGGTTATGCGCTTCTCCGAGGTAGGCATCGCATAGGAGCCGAAGACCGTGAACTGGTCGAAGGAGGCATTGTCGATGGCACGGGTGCCTTTGTTCACGTGGCTCGCGAAGTTGATCCGCCCGGTCTGGGCATCGGAGGCGCGCTCCACGACTTCGGACTGCGAACAACCGGTCATCGTCATCGCGGCGACGGCCAGCAGGAAATAGATTTTTTTCATAATTTTGAGTATTGAGTGGTTAAAAAATGTGTGTAGCTACCGGGCCGGATTCAGGGGCAGGTCGATATCCTCGTAGTCGCCCCAGTCCTCGACCGTAACGTCGAATCCCGAGTCGGAGCCGATCTCCTCCTCCGAAATCGCCAGCCCCCCGACGACGATCACGCCGCCGCGCGGCTGATCGCGCATCTGGTCCGTAATGTCGAATTCGAAACTCTTCGTCTTGCCGTTGCGCAACCGGACCTCCAGGTTCAATGCGTAGCTGCGCGACGGGGTCTGCTCCCCGGCACGGGGGTTGTAGTATTCGTCGGGAAATCCCGGAACGCCGAACGACTTCACGACGGCCTGCACGCCCCACTCGGCGAGGGTGCAGTCGTAGAGCACGGTCGCCGCACGGTCGCTGGTCCGGCCATCGCGCAGATAGACCGACTCGGCCATGCCCGAGAGCGCGCCGCGCGCCAGCGAGACATGCTCGGCACCCTGGTCAAACCGGTAGCGGATCAGGTAGGTATAGACCAGCGGACGCAGCGTCGCAGCCAGTTCGATGCTCTGGTGCAGCTCGACCGCCGGAACATCCTCCAGGAAAGCGCCGTAGAGCACGTCGGGCGCATTGACCGTCCGTTCGCCGGCATGCGGATTGACGAACGACGCACGCGACCGCGAGGTGGTCGTCGCGCTCGCCGCCGGCGACGAAGCCATGTCGTTGAAAACGATATACTCGGTGTCGTTGTTGTAGAACAGGAACGAATGGGGACCCTCCGCAAGCACCGTCGTACCGCCGTCGGGCGCGAAGAAGTTCTGCGTGGCGCGCCCCCCGGCATCGTAGTCGATTACCGACACGCCCGAGGCCCGTCCGGGCGCGAGCGACAGGTACTCCACGCCGAAATCCCCGGCATCCCACTTCGCAGCCCACCCGCGACCGTAATCGCGCTCCCAGACGCACTCCCATCCGGTTGCGATCTGAGCCTCGCGATAATGGTTGTAGCACAAATCCTTGCGGCATCCGCCCAGCAGCGCCGCCGCGACGCACGCACCCGCGACGCCCGCCAGCAATCGAGTCGTCGCCTTCATCGCGCGCCTCCTTTCCCTCTGTTTTCGTCCCATAATCTCCACACGAGAGCCAATTTGAGTTTCAACGGACCGAAATAGTTCGTCCGGTTCGTCTGTTGATAAAGATAGTGGCCGTCCTGCGGGCGGTACTTCTCGTACTTCGCCCGCGCATAACCGATGCCTACTCCCGCCTCGAAAGAGAGCGAGCGCGACACGGGCCACATGTAGCCATAACTGATGCCCGCCAGAAACGCCTCGCCGCGATAGCCGGTGCCGCCGTTCTCCAGGTCGTACCAGGTGCCGCCGGCGAAGAGGCCGACGTAATGGCCGTGCCAGGGCTTACGCGTGCGGAACCAGTAGCGCCCCTCGGGCACGATGGCCGCCACCTGATAATATTTGTGTTTCGGACTGTTGCGCCACCAGGCCACATCGCCCTCCACGCCGACCGACCAGCGGTCGTCGATGCGGTACTCCACCTCGAGCGAGGGCATCAGCGCCAGGTCGTAGATCAGGTTGGTCTTCACGGCCAGACGATGCAGCGGATCGGCCGCATCCCCCTTCTCCGCTCCGGAATCCTCCCCCCGGCGCATCAGATCGCGCGCGGCGGCTCCCCGGGCGGCGGCGGCCTCGGCGATCCGGGCGGCAGCCTGGGCGGCATCCGCCGCCTCCCGGGCCTCTTTCTCGGCGGCAGCGGCGAGCACTGCGGCTTTTCCTGCTTCGTCGGCAGCAGCGTCGG
>JAIEHQ010000117.1 GCA_029065825.1 Alistipes sp. | reverse complement strand
GACCTGATTGGTCTTGCGGACCGCAGCGGCCGACTCCTCGAAGCGGGCGGCCTCCTCTTTGGTCAGGTCGATCTCGACGATCTTCTCGATGCCCTTGCGGCCGATTACCGCCGGAACGCCGATGCAGATGTCGTTCTGTCCGTACTCGCCCTCGAGGTAGCAGCAGCAGGGGACGATCTTCTTCTGGTCGTGCAGAATCGACTCGACCATCATCGAAGCGGCCGCGCCGGGAGCGTACCATGCCGAGGTGCCGATGAGTTTGGTCAGCGTCGCACCGCCGACCATCGTGCTGGCCACGGCCTCCTGGAGTTTCTTCTTCGAGGCGAACTGTGCGACGGGCACGCCGTTCACGGTGGCCTTCGACAGCAGCGGAATCATCGTCGTGTCGCCGTGGCCGCCGATGACCATGCCGTCCACGTTGTTGATGTTCGCGCCGGTGGCTTTGGCCAGGTAGCACTTGAAGCGGGCCGAGTCGAGTGCGCCGCCCATGCCGATCACGCGGTTCTTCGGGAGTCCCGATGCCTTCAGCGCGAGGTAGGTCAGCGTATCCATCGGGTTGGCCACCACCAGGATGATCGCGCGGGGCGAATATTTCACGACGTTCTCGATGACGCTCTTCATGATGTTGGCGTTGGTGCCGATCAGCTCCTCGCGCGTCATGCCCGGCTTGCGGGGGATACCCGAGGTAATGACCACCACGTCCGAATTGGCGGTCTTCTTGTAGTCGTTGGTCGCGCCGACGAGCTTCGTGTCGAAATCCATCAGCGTGGCGCACTGGTACATGTCCAGCATCTTGCCCTCGGAGAGTCCCTCCTTGATGTCGATCAGGACCACCTCGCTCGCCACTTCGCGGCAAGCCATCACATTGGCGCACGTCGCACCTACCGCGCCTGCGCCTACAACCGTAACTTTTGACATATCCGTATCGTTATTAGCCGATCAGTTCCTTGTATTGAGCGTCGGAAAGCAGTGCGTCGTACTCTTTGGGATCGGAGAGTTTGACCTTGATGATCCAGCCCTCTCCGTAGGGATCGCGGTTCACTACCGCAGGGTCGGCATCCACTGCGTCGTTGAACTCGATCACTTCGCCGCCGACGGGAATGAAAGCGTCGCTCACGGTCTTCACGGCCTCGATCGAGCCGAATACCTCGCCTGCGGCGAGCGTCTCGCCCACGGTGGGAACATCGACGAACACGATGTCGCCCAACTGGCTCTGTGCGAAGTCGGTGATTCCGATATAAGCCGTGTCGCCCTCGATGCGGCACCATTCGTGGTCGTTCGAATACTTCAAATTAGCAGGTACGTTCATAATATTGTTTTGATTTGGTTGAACAATTCGTCTTCCGTGAGGCGTAAACCTCATGCAAATATAGGATTATTTTTCGTTCGGCGTTCGATTCGTGTTATTTTTTTAACACTTTATTCTCGGGTTTCCGCCGCGCGGGACTCTTTGGCCGCGATGACGAACTCGATCTCCCGGAACAGATAGCCTTCGGTCCGTCCGTCGGGCAGTTCGAGCAGCAGCTCGCCCGTAGGGCGCACGTCCCGCAGCACGGCCTGGACCGTCCGTCCGTCGGGATAACGGTAGGCGTGGCGTTCGTCCAGGCGGTAGAGCCGCCGCCGGTAGGCTTCCCGCAGCGCCTGACGGTCGCCGCGCTCCAGCTGGCGGTAGCGTGCGTCGAGCAGCCCGGCGAGCCTCTCGAGCAGCTCCCGCCGGTCGTACTCCTGGCCGGTAAGTTGCCGCATCGAGCAGGGGTTGGGCAGCGACGGGTCGAACTCCGTCTGATTGACGTTCACGCCGATGCCCACGATCGTCCGGGCGAGGCGGTCGCCCGCGAGGTCGTTCTCGATCAGCATGCCGACTGCCTTGCGGTCGCCCGCATAGATGTCGTTGGTCCATTTGATCCGCGCGTCGATGCCCTCCTCGGCCATCAGGTCGGTCAGTGCGAGCGCCACGGCCTGCGAAAGCAAAAACTGTTCCGCGACTTTCAGGAACCGGGGCTCCCAGACCAGCGAGAAGGTCAGGTTGAACCCCTCGGCGCTGCTCCAGGAGTGGCCCCGCTGTCCGCGTCCGGCCGTCTGGCGCTCGGCCCAGACGATGTCGCCGTGCGCGTAGCGGCGATCGCGCGCCTCGTCGTTGGTCGAGGTGGTTTGTGTCAGGTGGTGAATCATCTGTGTCGGGAGTTGTCAGGCCGATACGCCGAAGTCGCGCAGCGCGTCGTTGAGCGAGGTCTTCTTGTCGGTCGATTCCTTGCGGCGGCCGATGATCAGCGCGCAGGGCACGCCGTATTCGCCTGCGGGGAAGCGTTTGGGGTAGGTGCCCGGGATGACCACCGCGCCGGCCGGAACGTATCCCTTGTACTCCTGGGGCGTGTCGCCCGTCACGTCGATGATGTGGGTCGATCCGGTCACGACGACCCCCGCGCCCAGCACCGCCTCGCGGCAGACGTGCGCCCCTTCGACCACGATCGCGCGCGAGCCGATGAAGCAGTCGTCCTCGATGATGACCGGTGCGGCCTGCACCGGTTCGAGCACGCCGCCGATGCCGACTCCGCCGCTCAGGTGGACCCGGGCACCGATCTGGGCGCACGAACCGACCGTCGCCCAGGTATCGACCATCGTGCCGGGACCGACCCAGGCGCCGATATTGACGTAGGAGGGCATCAGCACCGCCCCGGGGGCGATGTAGGCGCCGTAGCGGGCGACGGTGTGGGGGACGGCCCGTACGCCGAGCGACTCGTAGCCGTGCTTTAGCTCCATCTTGTCGTGCCACTCCAGTTCGCCGGCGCGCATGGTCCTCATCTCCCGGATCGGGAAGTAGAGCAGGATCGCCTTCTTGACCCACTCGTTCACGCGCCACAGGCTGCGGGCGGCATCGACGGGTTCGGCCGCCCGCAGCCGGCCCTTGTCCACCTCCTCGATTACGGTGCGGACGGCCTCGGCGGTGTGCGGCTCCGCGAGCAGCGTGCGATCCTGCCACGCCGCCTCGATCAACGGTTGCAATTCATGCTCGATCATCTCTTCGTTCGTTTTTCGTTTCGGGTTTCAAAGTTATAAAAATTTCGTTCCCGGAGCCGGAGTGTGCGAACTTTTTCCTACATTTGTGATTCTGAATAACAACAAACTCGAATCATTCATGCAAAAATTCGTCAAACCCGCACTGGCGCTTCTTTGCGGCGCCGCATGCCTCGCATGTCAGCCTGCCATGAAAATCAAACACCTGCCCTATCCCGAAGCCGAACGCACCGACGTTACGGACAACTATTTCGGCACGGAAGTGGCCGATCCCTACCGCTGGCTCGAAGACGACCGCTCGGAGGCGACGGCCGCCTGGGTCGCCGCCGAAAATGCGGTCACTCAGGACTATCTGGGTCAGATACCTTTCCGAGAGGCGATCCGTTCGCGTCTGACCGAGCTGTGGACCTACCCCCAGCAGGGAACGCCTGCCAAGCACGGCGACTACTACTACTTCTTCCGCAACGACGGCACGCAGAACCAGTCGGTGCTCTACCGCACCGCTTCGCTCGATGCCGAGGCGGAGGTGTTCCTCGATCCCAACACCCTGTCGGAGGACGGCACGGTGGCGCTGGCCAACATTACCTTCTCGGAGGACGGCACCTACTGCGCCTACGCTGCGTCGGCCTCGGGTTCCGACTGGGCCGACATCCACGTGCTGCGCACGGCCGACAAGCAGCCGACGGGCGACGTGGTGAAGTGGGTCAAGCTCTCGGAGGCTACCTGGGCACCCGACGGCAAGAGTTTCTATTATAGTACCTTCGACCTCCCCGAAGAGGGCGTTTACTCTACGCAGAACCAGTATCAGAAGGTCTATTGCCACGTGCTGGGCACCCCGCAGAGCAGCGACCGCCTGATCTACGAGGATCCCGCCCATGCGCTCCGCTACTTCAAGGCGCGGACCGACAAGAACGGCGACTGGATCTTCATTACCGCCTCGGAGGGAACCTCCGGCAACGAGATCCTCTATCGCCGCACCTCCGGCCGCAAGTTCGAGGTGCTCTTCCCGGGCTTCGCAAGCGACTTCGACATCATCGAGTGCGCCGACAACCGGCTGACGGTGCTGACCAACCTCGATGCTCCGAACTACCGCCTCGTCCGGGTCGATCTGACCGATCCGTCGAAGATCGAGGAGCTGATTCCCGAAAATCCCGACAACGTGCTGGGCGGCATCGGCCGTGCCGGCGACTACCTGATCGCCACCTATTTGGAGCATGCGCAGAGCAAGGCCTACCAGTATGACCGCAGCGGCAAGCTCATCCGCGAGGTGGAGCTTCCCGCGATCGGTTCGGTGGGTACTTTCTCGGGTGCCAAGGGCGAGACGACGGCTTTCTACTCGTTGTCGAACTACACCTCGCCGACGACGATCTACCGCTACGATCTGGAGACGGGCGAGTCGGCCGTTTACTACCGTCCCGAGACGAAGTTCGATCCCGAGCGCTTTACCACCGACCAGGTCTTCTTCACGAGCAAGGACGGAACGAAGGTGCCGATGTTCGTGGTGCACCGCAAGGATATGAAGCTCGACGGCAACAACCCCTGCTACCTCTACGCCTACGGCGGCTTCCAGGTCAATCTCACGCCCGGCTTCAACCCGGCGGCCATCATGTTCGTCGAGCAGGGCGGTGTCTATTGCGTGGCTAACCTGCGCGGCGGCTCGGAGTACGGCGAGCAGTGGCACAAGGGCGGCATGCTCGAAAACAAGCAGAACGTCTTCGACGACTTCATCGCTGCGGCCGAGTACCTGATCGACAACAAATACACCTCCTCGAAGAAGCTCGCCATCGCGGGCGGTTCGAACGGCGGTCTGCTCGTGGGTGCCTGCGAGGTGCAGCGCCCCGACCTGTATGCCGTCTGTCTGCCGGCCGTCGGTGTGATGGACATGCTCCGCTACCACAAGTTCACGATCGGCTGGGGCTGGGTCGTCGAGTACGGTTCGAGCGAGGACGAGGCCATGTTCCCCTACCTCTACGCCTACTCGCCGCTCCACAACATCAAGGAGGGTGTGAAGTATCCCGCAACGCTCGTGACCACGGCCGACCACGACGACCGCGTCGTCCCGGCGCACTCGTTCAAGTTCGCCGCGCAGCTGCAGCATGCCCAGGGCGGCGATGCGCCGGTGCTGATCCGCATCGACACCAAGGCGGGACACGGCGCGGGCAAGCCGGTGTCGAAGCGCATCGAGGAGGCGGCCGACATCTATTCGTTCCTCTTCTACAATACGGACACCGATTATAAACCCGTTTCGGAGAAGTAGCGACCGCTGCCGTACCGCATTCCCTCCGCTTGCAGGCTTTCGGGCCTGCGACCGGAGGGAATGCGATTCCGGAGCGTCTTGCCCGCCCGGCCGCGGAAACCGTCCGGGCACCGGAAAAATCGATTCGTTATCATGAAAGTCTATAAATTCGGCGGTGCCTCGGTCCGCAATGCGGACGGTGTGCGCAACCTGCTCAAGATCATCGGCGAGGAGCAGGATCTCTTCATCATCGTCTCGGCGATGGGTAAAACCACCAATGCGCTCGAGCGGGTATTCGCGGGGCTGCAGCAGGACGACCGGCGCGCTGCGCAGGAGCAGATCGACGCGCTGCGCGGCTACCATGCCGAGATCATCGACGAACTGTTCGGCCGGCCGACCCGTCTGGAGCGGATCGAGCGTCTTTTCGGCGAACTGGAGACCATCGCCGCCGAGACCCGCTACCGGCCCGAGGAGGCCGAGCTGTGGTACGATGCGATCGTCGCCTTCGGCGAACTGATCTCGACGACGATCATTTCGGAGTACCTCGCCGCCCGCGGGGTGGAGAACTGCTGGCTCGACATGCGCCGCTGCCTGCTTACCGAGCAGCGTCACAAGGACGCGACGGTCGATATCGCCGCATCGGCCCCCCGGCTGCGCGAGGAGATGGCCCGCTCCTCGGCCCGGATCTTCGTCGGGCAGGGATTCATCGGCTCCGCGCCCGACGGCACGACCACCACTTTGGGGCGCGAAGGGTCCGATTATTCGGCCGCCGTGGCTGCCAATATCCTCGGTGCCGAGTCGATGTCGGTGTGGAAGGATGTGGACGGTATCCTGAACGCCGATCCCAAGATCTTTCCCGACGCCGTGCAGATCGCCGAGCTGAACTACCTCGACACCATCGAACTGGCCTACAGCGGTGCGCAGATCATCCATCCGAAGACCATCAAGCCGTTGCAGAACAAGAATATCCCGCTCTACGTGCGTCCTTTCGGCGACAAGCGCAAGCCGGGAACCGTGATCCGCAGCATGTCGGCTCCCGTCGAGGTGCCGATTCTGATCCTCAAGAAGGACCAGGTGCTGCTTACGGTGCGGTCGCGGGACTTCTCGTTCGTGCTCGAGGAGCGGTTCGCCGCGATCTTCTCCCTGCTCGAAAGCCACCGCATCAAGGTCAATCTGGTGCACAATTCGGCGGTCAATCTGAGCCTCTGCGCCGACGATTCGTGGCATATCGACGAGGCGATCCGGGCGTTGCGCCGCGAGCGGTTCGACGTGATGAAAGTCGATAACATGGAGCTGCTCACGATTCGCGGCTATAACGATGCGCTGCTGGAGCGTTATGCCCGGGGACCTTCGGTCTTCATCCTGCAGAGCACCCAATCGACGGCCCGCATCGTGCGTAAGCGGCAGTGATCCTGCGTTGCATGCGGTGCTTGCTAATGTACGAAGGCCCCGATCGGAAGATCGGGGCCTTCGGCATTCATGCGGCCGGCGGATCAGAAGCTGATCTTCGCGCCGACGAACCAGCTGCGCGGCAGCGAGGGACCGTAGATGTAGCCCGAGTCGCGGTCGGCGCCCTGGTCGAAGTCTTTCTGGTAGGCGTTGAAGATGTTCTGCACGCCGGCGTGCAGCTGGAGCACCACCGCCTTGTGGATCGGAATGTCGTAGGCGACCTTGAGGTTGAGGTCGAAGAAGCGCGGGGTCATTACCGCCCGATCGACCGGAGTTCCCGAGCCGGCCATGTGCTGCACGAGCATGCGGCCCGAGTAGGTGCCCGTGATCGCCGCCGAAAGGCGCTGCACGGGGGTCAGTTCGGCCGTCAGGTAGCCGTAGGTGTTGGGCGTGCGGAACATTTTGCGCGTGGGGGGCACCTCTTCGTCCTCGCTCCATTGTTCGGGCTTCTTGTAGCGGCTCTGCTGGAGCGTGATGCCCGCCTGGAGTTCGAACCAGCGGGTAAAGCCCGCCTTGGCTTCGAGGTTGATACCCATCACGCGGGCACCCGATCCGTTGTAACGCTCCTTGATGGTGCTGCCGTCGGCTCCTTGGTCGGGGAGCGTGCGCAGGGCGAATACGTGGTCGAGCGTGGTGTAGAATCCTTCGACGAGCAGGTTGGTCTCGACCTTGCCGAAGCGCCGGGAGAGGTCGGCCGAGAGGCTGACGCTGTGGGAGCGCTCTTCGCGCAAGTCGTCGGCCAGGCGGATGCGGACCCGTTCGCCTCCGACGATGGAGATGTGCATGTCCTCGTCGAAGGCCTGCGGCGCGCGGAAGCCGCTCGAATAGCTCAGGCGCAGGCTCATCCCCTCAGCGGGGTTGTAGCGCAGGTTGGCGCGCGGGCTGAAGATCACGTGATCGACCAGGTTGTGCTTGTCCAGACGGCCGCCGATGAGCAGCGACCAATGGTCGTTCCTCCATTCGTTCTGGAGGTAGGCGCTGGCGATGTGGACCTTCTGCCGGGTATTCATGTCGTAGCCGAGCGAGCGGTCGTCCAGCGAGTTGTAGTTGTACTCAACACCGACGGTCAGGTCGGCCGGCAGGAACCAGAGCCGCTCGAAGGAGTGGATGTAGTGGGCGCCGGCGGCTACCGTGAGGTCTTGCGTGCGGCCGTAGGCATCGGGATCCTGATAGGAGCCGTAGTAGCTTTTGCGGCCCGTGTGCTGGAACGAGGCGTAGGCATTGACCCGGTCGGAGAAGTCGGCCGACGAGAGGTCGAACGACAGGCTGCCGGCGTTGATGTTGTGATCGACCTGTTCGGCGATCATCGCCTCGTGCGGCGGCAGGTCGAGGCGGTCGCCGCCCCGACGGTGCTCCATGACCGTGTTGTACTGAAGCGTGATGCGCGAGTAGGCGCTGGTGCGGTAGAACGAGCGCAGGCCCAGCGACTGCGATTCGAGCAGGGGGATCTCGGTAAATCCGTCGCCGTCGTGGTCGTAGCCCGAACGATGGCGGCTCTGGCCGAAGACGTAGAGTCCCGTCTTGCGGTTGTCGGTCATGATCGAGGCGTTGGCCGAGGTCACGTTGTCGTAGCTGCCGCTGCATCCGATCGAGGTAATCGTATGGCTCGCCTCGGCGCTGTTGCGGTCGGGGTCTTTGGTAATGATGTTGATCGTGCCGCCGATAGCCGAGGCACCGAAGAGGGCCGAGCCGCCGCCGCGCATGACTTCGACGCGGTCGATCATGCCGGCCGGGATCTGTTCGAGTCCATATACTCCCGTCAGGGCCGAGAAGACGGGGTGGGAGTCGATCAGGATCTGCGAGTAGTGGCCGTCGAGTCCGTTGATCCGCACCTGCATGAATCCGCAGTTCTGGCAGTCGTCCTCGACCCGAACGCCCGGCTGGAAGCCGAGTCCCTGGGCCAGGCAGGCCGAGTTCGTGTTGTCGAAGAGCTTGCGGTCGAGGACATTGACCAGCGCCGGTGCCGTCTTGCGGGTGGTTTCGCTGCGGCTGG
>JAIEHQ010000116.1 GCA_029065825.1 Alistipes sp. | reverse complement strand
ACATGAAGGTGGGCGAACCCGTGGAGCAGAATTCGGTGTGCGGCTTCATCAAGTTCGGTTCGCGCGTCGATATTCTCGTGCCGAAGGATTCGGAGCTGCTCGTCGAGATCGGCGATCCGGTGGTGGGTTCGCAAACCCCCATCGCGCGGCTGGTAAAGTAATCGGTCGATGCCCGGGATTATGACCTTTTCGTTGCAGCATACATTCCGTTTCCTGGCGGGGGCGCTTCTGACGGCCGTCGTCCTCTTTCTCGTGTGGTACTTCCGGTCGATCGTGGTCTATATTCTCGTGTCGGCCGTGCTGGCCATCGTCGGGCGGCCGCTGGTCCGCTACGTTTCGCGTCTGGCCTGGGGACGCTGGCGGATGCCCCGCTGGTGCGGGGCGCTCGTGACGCTGCTGCTCATCTGGGTGGTCTTCGGCCTCGCGTGCGGTCTGTTCGTGCCGCTGGTCTTCAACAAGCTCTACCAGCTTACCCACCTCGACTGGTCGGCCGCGCTGCTCTCGGTCGAGGAGCCGCTGCTGCGGATTCAGGAGTACCTGACCCGCTTCTTCTCGCTCCCCGAGGGCGAGGCTTCGCTTCGGGAGACCCTCGTGCAGTTCGTCCAGTCGAAGATCGACATCGAGACCCTCAATACGGCCTTCTCGTCGGTGCTGAACCTCGCCTTCTCGACCGTCATCGCTTTCTTTTCCGTCTCGTTCATTACCTTCTTCTTCCTGCTGGAGGACGATCTCTTTTACAATATGGTGGCGGCTCTCTTTCCCGAACGCTACCAGCAGAACGTGCGCCATGCGCTCGATTCGGTCACGGTGCTGCTCTCGCGCTACTTCCGGGGCATCCTGACCGAGAGTTTCCTGCTGATGCTGACCGTTTCGCTGGTCATGATCCTCTTCGGCATGGGGGCGCAGGACGCCTTCTTCATCGGACTGGTCATGGGAATCATGAACGTGATTCCCTATGCGGGTCCGACCATCGGCGGCGCTGTGGCCGTCGCGATGGGACTGCTCTCGCCGATCGAGGGGATGACCATCGGGCAGACGATGCTTGCGATCGCCGGCTCGTTGCTGGTCGTGAAGGGGCTGGACGACTTCGTGCTGCAGCCGACCCTCTATTCCGAGCGGGTCAAGGCCCACCCGCTCGAGGTGTTCCTGGTAATCCTCATCGCCGGTTCGCTGGCCGGAGTGCTCGGCATGCTGCTGGCCATCCCGCTCTACACCGTGCTGCGGGTCTTCGCCAAGGAGTTCTTCTCGCAGATCTCGCTGGTGCGTAAACTGACCGAAAAGATTTGAAAATGAACATTGACAACGGAGTGTCGATCCATATCGAGGGCGAGGTGCTGCACGGCCGCCGGCTGGGGCGGGAGCTGGGATTCCCAACCGCCAATATGGAGGTCGGGGACCCGACGATCGAAGGCGGTGTCTATGCCTCGCGTGTCGAGATCGACGGGACGACCTATCGGGCCATGTCCAATCTGGGGTGCAACCCCTCGGTGGGGGGCGGCCCGCGTCATCTGGAGACCCACCTGTTCGGCTTCGCGGGCGACCTCTACGGCCGCAGGATCCGGGTGGAGCTGGTGCGCAAGATCCGCGACGAGCGGCGGTTCGATTCGCTCGAAGCGCTGCGCCGGCAGATCGGGGAGGACCGGCGGACCGTACTGCGGCTTCTGGGCGACTGAGCGCGGCCGGGGCGCTGCTTTGGCAGCCTCCGTTGTCCGGAGCCCGGCGCGCGGGATCGCAACGGCCCTGCGGCATGCGGCCGGCCTCTCCCGAATGGATTTCGAAAGTATCGTATTAACTAAAAAATAGAAGAAAGATGTTTTTGGATTTGTCCGTGCCCTACAAGGTGGCCGATATGTCGCTGGCCGAGTGGGGACGAAAGGAGATCGAGATTTCGGAGTACGAGATGCCGGGCCTGATGGCCATCCGGCGCAAGTACGGTCCGCAGAAACCCCTGAAGGGGGTGCGCATCATGGGATCGCTGCACATGACCATCCAGACCGCCGTGCTCATCGAGACGCTCGTCGAGCTGGGTGCCGACGTGCGGTGGTGCTCGTGCAACATTTTTTCGACGCAGGATCATGCCGCTGCGGCCATTGCCGAGCGGGGTGTTCCCGTGTTCGCGTGGAAGGGGGAGACGCTCGCCGAGTACTGGTGGTGCACGGCGATGGCGCTCTCGTTCCCCGGAGGGCGCGGCCCGCAGCTGATCGTCGATGACGGAGGCGATGCGACGCTGCTCATTCACAAAGGCTATCGGGCCGAGAACGATCCTGCGACGCTCGATGCGGTCGCTTCTTCGGCCGAAGAGGAGGTGGTGCTCGAGACGCTGAAACGCATTCTGGCCGAGGACGGCGGCAAATGGCACCGCACGGTGGCCGAATGGAAAGGCGTGAGCGAGGAGACCACCACCGGCGTGCACCGTCTCTACCAGATGCAGGAGGCGGGCGAGCTGCTCGTTCCCGCGATCAACGTGAACGACTCGTGCACCAAGTCGAAGTTCGATAACCTCTACGGCTGCCGCGAGTCGCTGGCCGACGGCATCAAGCGTGCGACCGACGTGATGATCGCCGGCAAGGTGGTCGTGGTGTGCGGCTACGGCGACGTGGGCAAGGGATGCGCCCGTTCGATGCGTTCGTACGGCGCGCGGGTCATCGTGACGGAGATCGACCCGATCTGCGCGCTGCAGGCGGCGATGGAGGGCTTCGAGGTCAAGACCGTCGAGAGCGCACTGGCCGAAGGCAACATCTTCGTGACCTGCACGGGCAACTGCGACATCATCACGCTCGAACATATGGAGCGCATGCGCGACCAGGCGATCGTCTGCAACATCGGCCACTTCGACAACGAGATCCAGATGGCGCGCCTGGAGGCGTCGCCGGCCGTGCGGACCAACATCAAGCCGCAGGTCGATAAGTTTACCTTCCCCGACGGCCATTCGATCTTCATCCTGGCCGAGGGCCGTCTGGTCAATCTGGGCTGCGCGACGGGGCACCCCTCGTTCGTGATGAGCAACTCGTTCACCAACCAGTGCCTGGCGCAGATCGAGCTGTGGCAGAAAGAGCTGCCCGTCGGTGTCTATCGGCTGCCGAAGCACCTCGACGAGGAGGTGGCGCGCCTGCATCTGGACAACCTCGGCGTGGAGCTGACCCGCCTGACGCAGCAGCAGGCCGACTATATCGGCGTGGCGGTCGAGGGTCCCTACAAGGCCGATCATTACCGCTATTGATCGGGCAGGGGGAGCGCTCTTTCGTGCGATCCGGCGCTCTTCCCGCAGCGAAAACCCCGGCCGTTGTCGAACAACGGCCGGGGTTTTTCGTGGTCTTTCACGCGGGCGGTTCCGCCGCGCGGGGAAGCGTTCCCTCCTCGGGCTTACTTTTTGGTAATCATCGTGTCGTAGCGCTCCCAGTTGGCAACCATGATGCTATATACCTGCGAGTACTGCGCCTCCGAAACGAAGATCTGCTCCAGTGCCGACGGCACGTAGAAGTGGGTCTGGTCGTCGATGATGAGCTTGCTGTTGGCGCTGATGTCGAGCGTCGTCAGCGCGCAGTCGGCCGGCCAGGAGTTGATGTAGAGGCGCTCCAGTTCGGGCATGCCGGACAGATCGACCTTCGTGAAGGGCAGGCGGCCACCGGAGGGGTATTTGTTGATCTCGAGCGAAGTCAGCGCCGGAAGCGTCATGCCGACGCAGAGTTCGGTCATGCCGGTCACGTTGAACAGATTGAGCGTGGCCAGCTCCGTCAGCAGTTCGATGCCCTGCAGCGAGGCAATCTCCAGATTCTCCAGCGTCAGCTCGGTTGCGGCAGTCAGCTCGCCAGCCGAGAGGGTGCCGTTGGCATTGGTATCGAAGGCTGCGGCGACGGCTGCGCGGAACGCAGCGTCGGGGAAGTTCGTCTCATCGAGCGTCAGACCGGCGGCTTCGTTCTCCGTGACGGTCACGTTGTCGCCCAGCTGACGGTCGGTCGGATGGGCGTCGCCCAGCTCGATAGCGCATGCCTGCGGCATCTCCAGTGCGATGAGGGTCTGCAGACCGGTGTGGTTGGTCAGGTTCATCACAGCAGCCTTCGTTCCGCTGATGTTCAGCGATTTGAGCGACTTCATGTAGCTTCCTGCCAGGTCCTTCAGACCGAAGCTGGTGCTGTTGGTGCCCTCCAGGTCGGGGTTGTACGAGGCATCGAGCGTCTCGATGTTGGGCGACGACCACATGGTAATGGCCGTGAGCTTGTTGTGCGAGAAGTTCAGCTCCTTCAGGGCGCTGTTGTTGGTCACGTTCAGACCGCCGGAACCCCATGCGCCGTTCTCCAGCTCGTTGTTGGAAACGTCGATGCGAACCAGTTTCGGCATGAAGTAGCAGGTCAGCTCCTTGAGCTTGTTGTTGCTCAAATCCACCTCGGTCAGCTCCTTGCAGGAGTTGAGTCCGCTGACTGCGGTCAGGGCGTTGTTCGAAGCGTCGAGCGTTTCGAGTTTTACCGATTTGCCGACGTTGAGCGAGGTCAGGGCGTTGTTGGCGACGTTGAGCGAGCGAAGCTCCCCGAGGGTCAGAATGTCGATTTCGGTCAGGTCGTTGTCGCTCAGGTCGAGAACCTGGATGTTCTTGAAGTACTCCATGCCGGTAAAGGAGGCGATGCCCTTGCCTGCGGCCTCGATCTTCAGCACGGCCAGCGTCTCCTCTTTCGAGAGTTTGCCGTCCTTGTCCGTGTCGTAGGTGTCGATCAGGTATTTCTTCAGCGCGGCATCCGTGATGGCGACGGTGCAGTCGGCCGGGTAGGGCAGCTCGACATATTCGATGATGTCGTCGGAGAATCCGAAGCGCGAGCCGATGGTCTGTCCTTCGAACATGATGACCTTCGTCAGATTGTAGCTTCCGTAGGTGCTCATGTCGTTCAGCTTCATGTTGTTGCTGACATCGATAGTCGTCAGTTTGAGGTCGTTGCTCAGAGTCAGAGCCTGGAGCTCGAAATTCTTCGAGAGGTCGATCTCGGTAATCTCGGTGTTGGAAACGTTCAGCGAGCGGAGCGCCGTGTTGGCCGTAACGTCCACCTCGGTAACCGGAACGACGATCGTGCCGAACTCCTTGATCTCATCGTCCGTTGCCGAGTAGGATACCGACAGCGAGGTCAGTTTGAGGTTCTTCGATACATCGACTTTGTTCAGGGTGCGGCATCCGAGCGAAGCGGAGGTCAGCTCCGTGTTCGCGCTCAGATCGATAGTCTCGAAAGTGCCTCCGTCGATGGAGACGGTCTGCAGTTTCGTGTTGTTGCTGAGGTCGTATGCGCTCAGTTTGCTTCTTCGCACCATGAGGAACCGAAGGTCGCTCATGCTCGTCAGGTCGAGTGCCGTGATCGGGGCGCTGATCGAAAGTTCGGTCACTTTGGTCAGGCCGTCGAGGTTGAGGTCCGTCAGGTTGTCGCAGCCGTACAGCGAAAGGGTTTCCAGGTTGGCGGCGTGCGAGAGATCCAGCGACTCGGCGTTGTTGTACTGCAGCGACACGCGCTTCAGGCCGGTCAGGTATTCGATGCCGGCGAACGAGTCGATGTAGGTGCTCTTGTTCTCCGAGTTGCCCGAGCACTCCAGCGTCTCGATGGCGGCAGCGGCCTCGGGAGAGAGTTTGCGGGTCTCGGGATCGGCGAAGTTCTCGCGCAGGAACATGCGGAAGTTGGTATCCTCTACCGCTTCCAGAATGTCGTCGGTGATTTGCAGGCCGAGCTGCTTGACCGTCAGCGTCGCCTCGTTCTTTCCGCATTTGAAGACGAACGTGCCGTTCAGCTCCGTTTTCGTGGCTTCGGCCACTTCGAAGACCACCTCGTCACCGTTTTCGCCCTCTCTGACGGAGGGTACGCACCACGATACCTCGCCTTCGAGCGTCCAGCCCTTGCCGCTGGTTACCTTGACGGTTTGCTGCTCGCCGCCTTCAGCGGAAAATTCGAGGCTCGAGGGAGCGATCTCGATCGACTCCTCGGGCGACATCTGGCGCACGGCGATCTCGACGCTCTCGGCTTCGGGATAGCTCAGGCGGATGGTGCCGTTGCGCTCCTCGTCGGCGTTGGCATCGGCCGTGAAGGTTACCTTGCCTTCGACCGTGCAGTCGAAATCGTGTATCCAGGCGTCCTCCGAAGTGGCGCTGATCCGCTGGCCGGCGATCTCGTTGTCGATCGTGTAGGTAAGCGTCACGCTGCCGCCCGCTGCGGGAATGGCAGCGATCGTGCCGGGCTTGATGACCGGTGCCGGAGCAGCCACGTCTTTGTCATCGCTGCACCCCGATCCTGTGAGACACAGGGTCATCGCGGCGCATAACGATACCAGGAAAAAAGGTAATTTTTTCATAAAATTGATACGTTAGTGGAATTCGGACCCGGCGCAAAGGCCGGAATCCTCTTCCGGGGTTAATAAAAAATCAGGAATTTTCGATACGCTGACGCGGCGGAACCCGTTACGGTTTCCGCCTGCGGATTCGTTCAGGCATTGGGGGGAGGACTCGGCACGACCAAAAAGGGGTCTTCGTAGTGCGGATTCGTTTTCGCGCCGAATCCGCAGACAAAGTCGATCGTTTTTTCGTTCAGGGTTTCCATAAGCCTCATCCGTCGTTCTCGATACAGGGAATTTTTACGAATCGCGCCGCGTCGGAAAAAGGGACTTCCCCTCCTGCGGCCGGTCTTTGTGTAAAATTTGATAAAAACTACCGCTAAATTACATAAAAAATTGTTATCTGCAACTTTTTACTGGAAAAAAT
>JAIEHQ010000115.1 GCA_029065825.1 Alistipes sp. | reverse complement strand
ATGACCTCGCGTTCGCGTGCAAGCTCCCGCTCGGGAAAGGTCGAATGGAACGCAACGTCGACGATCAGTTCGACGGCACGCGCGAAGTCGCCCCGCAGGACGGTGGCGTGGATCGTCGTATCCTCCTTGGTGGTAAAGGCGTTCAGCTCGCCGCCCAGATTCTCCAGACGGCAGTTTACCTGCCAGGCACGGCGGCGGGCGGTCCCCTTAAAGAAGGCGTGCTCGGCAAAGTGGGCCAGCCCGAACTCGCTCTTCAGCTCGTCGCGGCTCCCCGCATTGACCATCAGCGCACAATGCGCGACATTGCCCCGGACCTGACGGTGCACGCCCCGGATTCCGTTGGGCAGGGTATAGGTGGTAAATTCGTTCATCGTATCATCGGTTGGATTCCCCCGGAAAACCGGGGCTTATCGCGGAATGGCTCCTCTCCTATCGCTCCTCTCCGCGTAGCTTCAGGTAGCGGCCCGTGTGACTCTCCGGACAGGAGGCCAGAGAGTCCGGCGTACCCTCGAAGACGATCCGTCCGCCGGCATCGCCCGCTTCGGGACCCAGGTCGATCACCCAGTCGGCACACTTGATCACGTCGGCGTTGTGTTCGACGATGACCACCGTGTGTCCCCGCTCGATCAGAGCGTCGAACGAACGCAGCAGCTTGGCTATGTCGTGGAAATGGAGTCCCGTCGTCGGCTCGTCGAAGACGAACATGACGCGCCCCTCCGAATTTTCGCGCGTGAGGAACGAGGCGAGCTTTACCCGCTGGCTCTCGCCGCCCGAGAGGGTCGAGGAGGACTGCCCCAGCTTCACATAGCCCAGGCCGACCTCCTGCAGCGGGCGCAGCCGATCGACGATCCGCCGGCAGACGGCGTTCGCCGTATCCTCGCCGAAGAAGCCGATCGCGTCATCGACCGTCATGTCGAGTATGTCGCAGATCGAACGGTCGCGGTACTTTACCTCCAGCACCTCGTCCTTGAAGCGCTTGCCGCCGCAGGCCTCGCACGTCAGCTCGACATCGGCCATGAACTGCATCCCCACGCGGATGACACCCTCGCCCTGGCACTCCTCGCAGCGGCCGCCGGCGATGTTGAAGGAGAAATGCGAGGGCTGAAGCCCCGAGTTGCGGGCATACGGCTGGTCGGCGAAGAGCTTGCGGATCTCGTCGTAGGCCTTGATGTAGGTCACGGGATTCGAGCGCGACGACTTGCCGATGGGATTCTGATCGACCATCTCGACCGACTTGAGCTGCGCCAGATCGCCCTCGAGGGCATCGAACTCGCCCGGCTTGAGTCCCGTATCGAACAGATGGCGGCGAAGGGCCGGATAGAGTATGTCGCGGGCCAGCGACGACTTGCCGCTGCCGCTCACGCCCGTGATGCAGGTCATCACGCCGAGCGGGATACGCACGTCGATGTTCTTCAGGTTGTTCTGCCGCGCACCCCGGATCGCGATCCACCCTGAGGGGCTGCGGCGCGAGGCGGGAACGGCGATCTCGCGGCGGCCCGTCAGGTAGTCGGCCGTCAGGCTTTCCGGACACTCCAGCAATCCGGAAAAGGGACCGCTGAAAACCACGCGGCCGCCGTTGTAGCCCGCCTCGGGACCTATATCGACGATCCAGTCGGCCGCCCGCATGACCTCCTCCTCGTGCTCGACCACGATGACCGTATTGCCCAGGTCGCGCAGCTGTTCGAGCACCCGGATCAGCCGGCGCGTATCGCGCGGATGGAGTCCGATCGAAGGTTCGTCGAGGATGTAGAGCGAGCCGACCAGACTGCTGCCCAGCGAGGTGGCCAGGTTGATCCGCTGGCTCTCGCCGCCCGAGAGCGTCGCGCTCAGGCGGTCGAGTGTCAGGTAGCCCAGCCCCACGTCCGAAAGGTATTGCAGCCGGCTGCGGATCTCGGTCAGGATGCGCCCGGCCGTCCGGCCGTCGCGCTCGTCCAGCTCCAGCGCGGAGAAGAAGCCGATCAGCTCATCGACCGGCATCCGGACCAGATCGGCGATGGTGCGCCCCCCCACCCGGACGTAGAGCGCCTCGCGCCGCAGACGCGAACCGCCGCACTCGGGGCAGACGGTCTTGCCCGTGTAGCGGGCCTTCATGACCCGGAACTGGATCTTGCGGCGCTCGCCGTCGATGTAGTCGAAGAAGGCGTTCAGGCCGCCGAAATATTCGTTGCCCCGCCAAAGGAGCAGTTTCTGTTCGGGAGTAAGCTGGTAGAAAGGGGTATGGATCGGGAAATCGAACTTCGCGGCGTTGGCCACCAGGCGCTCTTTCCAGGCCCGCATGGTCTCCCCGCGCCAGCAGGCGACGGCATCTTCGTAGATGGTCTTGCGCTTGTCGGGGATCACCAGATCCTCGTCGATGCCGATGACCTTGCCGTAGCCCTCGCACATCGGGCAGGCACCCAGCGGATTATTGAAGGCGAACAGATGTTCGGTGGGCGGTTCGAACTCGATGCCGTCGGCCTCGAAGCGGGAGGAATACTCCCGCACCTCCTCCCCTGCGACGATGCGGCACACCCCCTCGCCGTAGGAGAAGGCGCGCGACACCGAATCCCTCAGACGGGTCGGCAGGTCGGGGTCCTGCGAGATGCGCACCCGATCGACCACGACCGAAATATCCTCGGCCCGCACCGCCCCATCGACACGCGGCAGAAAATCCTCGATCGGAAGCGTCTCCCCCGCCGCATGGACCCGCAGGATGCCCTCGCCCAGCAGCAGCGTCAGCCGTTCGATGATCCCCTGGCCCGGAGCGCGCCGCAGCGGCGCGGCGACCGCGACGCGGGTACCCTCGGGAAGTTCGAGCGTCCGCTGCGCCACCTCATCGACCGAATAGCAGCGCAC
>JAIEHQ010000114.1 GCA_029065825.1 Alistipes sp. | reverse complement strand
GTGTGGTAATGAACGAACTGTCGATCATGTACCAGGTCTCGCGGTCGTTCTGCTGCTTCTGATTGACGATCGAGTAGCGCGCCGCGCCGCTCTCGCCGACGGTAAAGGAGCCGAACTCGGTAAAGATGTTGGGTTCTTCGATTCCGTTGCGCGTGCAGATATTCTTGATTTGGGCGATGATCTCCTCGGTCAGGTACTCGTAGTCGTAGGCGAAGTCGAGCGAGTTCTTGATGGGGAATCCGCCGCCGATGTTGAGGCTGTCCAGTTCGGGGCAGATCGCCTTCAGCTCGCAATAGACATTCATACACTTCGACAGCTCGTTCCAGTAGTAGGCCGTGTCCTTGATGCCGGTGTTGATGAAGAAGTGCAGCATCTTGAGCTGGAACTTCTTGTTGTTCTTGATCTTGTTTTTGTAGAAATCGATGATGTCGTTGTAGCGGATGCCCAGCCGCGAGGTGTAGAACTCGAATTTGGGCTCCTCCTCGCTGGCGATGCGGATGCCGATCTTGCATTTCTTGGTAATGGCCGCATCGTACAGGTCGATCTCCGCCTTGTTATCGACCACGGGAATCGTGTTCTCGAATCCGTCGTTGATGAGCTGGGCGATATTCTCGACATACTGAGGCCGCTTGAAACCGTTGCAGATGATGTAACGGTCCTTGTCGATGATGCCGCCGTCGTAGAGCGCATTGATGATGTGGATGTCGTAGGCCGACGAGGTTTCGAGGTGGATGTCGTTCTTGAGCGCCTCCTCCAGCACGAACGAGAAGTGGCTCGACTTGGTGCAGTAGCAGTAGTTGTACGAACCTTTGTAATCGACCTTGGCCATCGCCACGTTGAACATGCGCTTCGCCCGGTTGATCTGCGAGGAGATCTTGGGCAGGTAGGTAATTTTGAGCGGAGTGCCGTACTGCTTGATCAGCTCCATGAGCGGAATGTCGTGAAAGTTGAGCTCGCTGTCTTCGACGGAAAACTCATCCTGCGGAAAATCGAACGTCTGCTCGATCAGGTCGATGTATTTGTCTTTCATGGTCCGTTTTTGGTTTGTTCGCCCGATCCGGCTTCGCTACATTGTCGTTTTCGCACGCAAGTAGCTCGGGCGGATTTGCGATTTTCGGCTGCAAAGTAGGCAATTATTTTCGAGACAGCCAATGATTCGATGTGTTAATTTCGAAAAAACCGCCCTCTTTTGTCTTTTTTATGCCGAACGAAAGTCGTCCGCCCCCGTCCGACGACTTTCCGGAAGTCCTCCGAATCCCGCCGGACGGAGTTCCGCCGCGGATACTCCGCCGCCAGCGGCGACAGAACGCAGTGCGCGCACTGCCCGACAAGTACCTTCCCCGGATACCTAAATTTATATATGCCCTTTTCCTCCGCCCGCAGAGCGGCCGCCCCGACACCCGTCGGAATTCCGGGCCTTCGCAGCTCCGGCTGCGGCCCAGGCCCTCGGCCTCCGGTCCCCGGCATAACCGCGACATATCAGGGCGCTCCACTTTTCGCATCCCCGGCAGCGCCTCGGATGCTCCCGCTCGGCAAAATGCAAGCGAGTTTGTTTTTGTCCTCGCTTTTTCGTACCTTTGCCGCCGATATTTCCGAGGGGTGCCTTACTTTCAGGCTGAGATTATACCCATTGTACCGGATACGGGTAATGCCGAGACCGGGATCATAATCTTCGAACATACCCCTTTTCCGTTCTTTTAATTTCATAAAATTAATGAAGTGATGAAAAGGATTTTCATGCCTTTGGCAGCGGCCCTTTGTGCGGTCGCGTCGCCTGTTTTTGCCGATGAGTCGCCCGTGCCGCAGGCCGGGGGACCGGATTCTGCGCGTCTTTACGAGCTGCAGCAGATCGAAGTGACCTCCACGCGTGTCGATCGGCGTACGCCGGTCGCCTATTCCGACATCGGCAGGGAGGAGATCGCCCGCCGGAACTTCGGCAGCGACATGCCCTCGCTCCTGCGCATGACCCCCTCGGTGGTTGCCACCTCCGATGCGGGTAACGGCATCGGCAGCACAGCTTTCCGCCTGCGCGGCTCGGATGCTTCGCGCATCAACGTGACGGCCAACGGCGTGCCGATGAACGATGCCGAGAGCCACCGGGTCTATTGGTACGATACGCCCGACGTAGCTTCGTCGGTCGGCACCATCCAGATCCAGCGCGGTGCGGGCACCTCGACCAACGGCACGGGCGCATTCGGCGGTTCGGTAAACATGACTACGGCCCCGCTCTCGAACGAGTTCTCGGGCGAAGCCTCCCTTTCCTACGGATCCTACAACACCAACAAGCAGTCGCTCCGCATCGGTTCGGGCATGCTGGGCGACCGTTGGATCATCGATGCGCGGCTCTCGCACGTCTTCTCGGAGGGGTATGTCGAGCGCGCCTCCTCCGACCTGAAGTCCTACATGCTGCAGGCGGGCTACTACAACGGCGCGACGGTGGTCAAGCTGCTCTCCTTCGGCGGACACGCCCGCGTCGGACTGGCCTACGACGGCGTGACCAAGGAGCAGCTGCGGACCGACCGCCGCTACAACTCCCAGGGCATCGTGAAGCATGCCGACGGCTCGGTCTCCTTCTACGACGACCAGACCGACAACTACACGCAGAT
>JAIEHQ010000113.1 GCA_029065825.1 Alistipes sp. | reverse complement strand
CCGGGTAGCCGTGTTTTAATTCAGCAAAGTTAATGTTTTATTTTCGAAAACGGAACGGAACGCGCATAAACTTGAAACTATTTTTTATTTCGGAGGCGAATGCGTATCTTTGTCCAATTATCGTTTTATATCTCGAAAAAGCATGAATGCAGCCATTATCGGATACGGCAAGATGGGCCGTGAAATCGAAAGGATATTGCTCGAAAGAGGGCATCGCGTCGGTGCGGTCGTCGATGCCGGCGAGGCCTCGGCGCTCGATGCCGGGCACCTGCGGGGGATCGACGTGGCCCTCGAGTTTACCGCGCCCGAGGCGGCGTACGACAACCTGCACCGCTGTATCGACGCGGGGGTGGCGGTCGTGAGCGGGACGACCGGCTGGACCGACCGTCTGGAGGAGCTGCGCGGCTACTGTGCGGAAAAGCAGGGGGCGCTCTTCTATGCCTCGAACTACTGCCTGGGCATGAACCTCATGTTCCGTCTGAACCGCCGGCTGGCCGAGATGATCGACCCGCTCGGAGCCTACGACGTGCGGATCGAGGAGGTGCACCACACCCAGAAGAAAGATGCCCCGAGCGGTACGGCGATCACGCTGGCCGAGGGGATCATTGCCGGACTCGGCCGCAAGAGCGGCTGGGTGAACGAGCCTTCCGACGACCCCACGCAGGTGGTCATCGACTCCGTCCGCGAGGGGGCTGTGCCGGGCATCCACACCGTCTCCTACGAGTCGGAGGACGACCTGCTGCAGATCCGCCACACGATCAAGAACCGCCGCACGCTGGCGCTCGGAGCGGTCGTGGCCGCAGAGTTTCTCTGCGGCAAACGGGGCTTCTACACGATGGACGACCTGCTCAAATAACCGATGCGAACCATGGAAAAGATCAAGGCATTCTTCCGGAACCGATGGGTGGGCTTCGCCGCTGCGAGCATCGTCTATGTGCTGTGGTTCGTCCTTTGGACGGGCAACTGGTGGCTGCTGCTGGGCGAGCTGGTCATCTTCGATCTCTATATCACGCGCCTGTTTTACCGTTATGTGTGGAGCCGCAACGCCGAGCTGTGTCGCCGGAGCCGGAGCTACAAGGCCGTGTACGAGTGGATGAACGCCATCCTCTTCGCGACGGTGGTGGCTTCGCTCGTCCACATTTTCTTCTTTCAGATGTATGTCATTCCCTCCTCGTCGATGGAGCGCACGCTGCTGGTGGGCGATTACCTCTACGTGAGCAAGGTGGCCTACGGACCGCAGATGCCCAACACGCCGGTGGCCTTCCCGTTCGTGCACCACACCATGCCCTTCTCGACGACGAAGCGCTCCTTCTCCGAGTGCGTCCGCTGGCCCTACCGCCGGCTGAAAGGGCTGGGCGAGGTCGAACGCAACGACGTGGTGGTCTTCAACTTTCCCGCCGGCGACACGGTGCTGCTGGAGCGTCAGGATGCGTCGTATTACGACGTGCTGCGGCAGTACGAACAGACTTTCGGCCGCACGGCGGGCCGCGAGCGGCTGCTGCGCGACTTTACGGTCGTGACCCGTCCGGTCGATAAGCGCGAGAACTACATCAAGCGCTGCGTCGGTCTGCCGGGCGATACGATCCGGATCGTCGATGCGGAGGTGCTGGTCGATGGCCGGCCGCAGCAGCCCGTGCCGCAGCGGCAGTTTCTCTTCGTGGCGGAGACCTCCTCGCCGATTTCGCGTTATGCGCTCGATAACCTCGGCATTACCGAATATTCCCGCGAGGGCGACCGTTACCACCTGATGCTGACCGAGGAGACGGCCGTCGAACTGGAGCGGCTCGACAACGTGCTTTCCGTGCGGAAGTACATCGCCCGCATGCCGGGCGACGAGGTATTCCCGCACGACGGACGCTACGCCTGGACACCGGACAACTACGGGCCGGTGTGGGTGCCGCGCAAGGGGGCGACCATCGACCTGAACGTGGGGAATCTGCCGCTCTACCGGCGGATCATCGAGACCTACGAGGGACACGAGCTGCTCGTGACGGACGAGGGCCGCATCCTGATCGACGGGGCGGAGGCCGACTCCTACACCTTCGGCATGGACTACTACTGGATGATGGGCGACAACCGCCATAACTCGGCCGATTCGCGCTTCTGGGGCTTCGTGCCCGAGGACCACATCGTCGGCAAGGCCTCGTTCATCTGGCTGTCGCTCGATCCGGCGAAGCGTTTCCCGGCGAACATCCGCTGGCGCAGAATGTTTACCAAGGTAAAATAGGGGAGTGCAACGGCGTGATTCCGGACAGTTACCATACGCTCGCCGCGCCGGCCGAGGCGATCTATAAGGAGAAGAGCAGCAAGTTTCTGGCTTATGCCTATCCGGTCGGCGGAGAGGAGGAGATCCGCGTGCTGGTCGAGGCGCTGCGCAAGCGGTACTACGATGCCACGCACCACTGCTACGCCTGGCGGCTCGGGCCGCAGGGCGAGGCCTTCCGCGCCAACGACGACGGCGAACCCTCCGGCACGGCCGGCAAGCCGATCCTCGGCCAGCTGCTTTCGCACGAGCTGACCGACTGCCTGATCGTCGTGGTCCGCTACTTCGGCGGAACGAAGCTCGGTGTGTCGGGGCTGATCGCGGCCTATCGCGAGGCGGCTGCCGGGGCGATCGCCTCGGCGCAGATCGTGGAGCGCACGGTCGATACGCTCGTCGAGGTGGAGTTCTCCTATCTGGCGATGAACGACGTGATGCGGGTGGTCAAGGAGGAGCAGCCCCGTGTGCGGGAGCAGCATTTCGACAACCTCTGCCGGATGCTCCTCTCGATCCGGCGCAGCGCGGCCGACCAATTGGTCGGCAGGCTCCGGAAGGTCGCGGGTGCGACCGTTGAAATCAGATGACAATGGCAGAAGAACGAAAATCCATATACATCAAGGGGGCGCGGGTCCATAACCTGCGCAATGTAGAGGTCGAGATTCCGCACGACCGGCTGGTCGTGGTAACGGGGCTTTCGGGTTCGGGAAAATCGACGCTCGCCTTCGATACGATTTTCGCCGAGGGGCAGCGCCGCTACGTGGAGAGCCTTTCGGCCTATGCCCGGCAGTTTCTGGGCAAGATCAACAAGCCCGATGTCGATATCATTACGGGCATCGCCCCGGCGATCGCCATCGAACAGAAGGTCAATACGCGCAACCCCCGCTCGACGGTCGGTACCTCGACCGAGCTGTACGACTATCTCAAGCTGCTCTTCGCCCGCATCGGCCGCACTTTCTCTCCCGTTTCGGGGTGCGAGGTGCGCTGCTATTC
>JAIEHQ010000112.1 GCA_029065825.1 Alistipes sp. | reverse complement strand
GGAGGGAGGAGGCCGAGCTGCTCTTCGCCCACTGGTGGACCGTATATTGGCCGTCCTTACCCACCATCTCGGAGGCGGCGGGCGACCACGGCATCGGGGCGGTGCCCTTGACCAGCATGACCTTCGCGTAGCGGACGGTGTTGCCAGCTGTCGCTCCGGCCTTTCCGGCGTACAGCAGCAGACGCACGTTCGGGGCCTTGTCGCGGGCCTCTGCGATCGTCATCGTGGCGTAGGGGGCCGCCTGGGTAAAGGTGCTGCTGAGGCCGGAGATGCTGGAGGAGGTATCCACGTCATAGAGCAGGGCGCTGTACTCCGTGGGATCGCCCGCGAGGTTCTCGATGCTTCCGATTGAGAAGGTGTATTTCTCGCCCACCTTGAAATCGACGGGGGTGTCGAAATAGTAGTGAAGCGAGGAGTAGTTGGTGGAGCCTGCCGCCAGCACCTTCTGCTGCTCGGAGTTCTTGAGCAGGTTCGGCGCATAGCTCTGCCCGCTCTCGCCGGTGGCGCAGATCTCGCCGGCATACTCCACCGAGTCGTCGGTGTAGGTTATCTTCGAGCGCGTCCAGTAGAAGCGGCCCGCGATCCATTCGGGGCGCGTGTCGCTCCATGCGCCGCCCTCCGGAGCGAAGCGCGAGGTCGAGAGGTAATACTGCTCCGTGATCGTGCGGATGCTGACGGCAGCCATCTCCGATGGCGTGGGTGCCCACACGGGAGCGTAGTCGGCCCCCTCGCTCAGCTTCGCGCCGGCGACCCATATTTCGCTCCCTTCGCTGTAAAGACGCGCGGGGATGACGTATTTCTTCGTCAAAGCCCCCGTCGCGAGTGTCCGGAAGATGACGAAGTAGCGCTTCCACTCCGAGGTCAGGGTGTGCTGCGCGGCGGTATCCGATGCCGTCGAAGCGGAGGGAACCCCGTCGATGGAGAGGATCCGCGCCGTGACACCGGGATATACGTAGGTACGGAACTCGCCCTGGCCTTTGGCCCACACCGACAGCGTATAGACCGTGTCGTTCTTCAGTTCTATACCTTCTCCCGGATTGTACCAGATGTCCGCAATACCGGTCGCCGGAGCCTTGCGCGACAACACGGCAAGGCCTTCGTAGGTGCCGTCCTTGTGGAAACCGTTGCTCAACCAGCCGGTACCCCAGTTCCGGGTCTCGGAGAGCAGATTGGGGGCGTAGCCCGCGCCGTCTTTGCCCACCATCTCGGAGGCGGCGGGCGACCACGGCATCGGGGTCGTGCCGCGCGCGATCATGATCCGGGTATAGCGCACCCGATTGCCTGTCTGCGCTCCGTTCCTGCCGGCATAGATATAAAGGCAGCAACTGTCCATGTCGGCCGGCGTGTGCGTTATCGTGAAGACCTTGTCGGGCGCTGCGGCCGTAACATTTAAATCGGCATGCAGGAATCTCTGGGCCTGCTCATCGTAGATGCCGACCGTGTATTCGGAGGCGTTGCCCGAAAGATTCTCGATCCCCTCGATGGAGAGTGCCAGCGTGTCGCCCTGCTTCAGGCTGACACCATTGTCGAAATAGAGCTTCCCTTGGGGTCCCCATTGGGCCGTCGCCAGGTAAGTGGTTGCCTCCTCCGATTTCAGCAGCATGTTCGGAGAGTAGCTCACGCCGTCCCGGCCCACCATCTCCGAGGCGGCGGGAAGCCACTCCCGACTGCCGCGCGTGTCCCCTTTCTGCAATACGGCCCAATAAACGACCGAGCCGTCATCGTAGGTGCCGTCCGCACCGGCCCCTTTGTAGGGTGTGCTGTAAAAGTACATTCCGGCGGGAATGACCGTTGCGCCGTGCGGCTGGATCGTAAAGACCTTGCTTTCGATGACTCGCGACTTGGAGGTAAATGCGGTCGGATCGTATGTATAGCTTCCGTAGTGCGATGCCCGGATCGCATCCGTATCCGGACCGCATTGGTAACACAAGGTCAGGGTGTAGGTGGCTCCGACCTCCGGCTTTTCGTCATAATCATATATGCCGATGAGATAATTCTTGCTCGACAGCTCCTTGTCGGCCTTCCGCAGCAGGTTCGGCGCATAGCTCGCACCGTCCCGGCCTGAGATGCAGGTAGGTGCCGAGAACGAGGCCGCTCCGTCGCCCTTGCGGACGTAGGTCGTCTGCCAGATGAATTTGCCGGCGGCCCATTCGGGGGCTTTGGTGCTCCAGCCCTTCGGGTCAGAGATGGCTCCCGAGGCATCGGTGGCGGGGAGGTCCGGCGCGTCGGTGCTCGATGCGCTCTGAATGTAGAGCACGTCGGT
>JAIEHQ010000111.1 GCA_029065825.1 Alistipes sp. | reverse complement strand
TCCGTCGAACTGATCGTCGACGTTGCGTTCCATTCGACCTTTCCCGAGCGGGAGCTTGCACGCGAACGCGAGGTCATCGCCGACGAGATCAACACCTACAAGGACTCGCCGGCCGATCAGATCTACGACACCTTCGAGGATATGCTTTTCGCCGGTTCGGAGCTGGGCCACAATATTCTGGGACGCAAATCCTCGCTCGCCCGCTTCGACGGCGAGGCGATCCGCCGCTTTATCGGCCGCACCCACACCACCGATCGGATGATCTTCTCGTCGATCGGAAATATTTCGGCCCGGAGCGTCGAGGCGACCGTTGCCCGTTATCTGTCCGATGAGCCGGCCACCGTATGCGGTTTCTCGCGCCGGCGGCCCGAGCCGGTCGCCCCGTTCGAGCGGACGCTGGCCAAACATACCCATCAGACCCACTGCATCATCGGGGCGCAGGCTCCGGGATTCGACGACCGCAGCCGGCTGCCGCTGGCCTTGCTGGTCAATGTGCTGGGCGGCCCTTCGGCCAATTCGCTGCTCAATGTGCTGCTGCGCGAGAAGAACGGACTGTCGTACAACATCGAGGCCTCCTATACGCCCTACGGCGACTGCGGGATCGCGGCGATCTATTTCAGTTGCGATCACGACAACACGGCGCGTTGTGTCGAACTTATCGACGGCGAGCTGCGGCGGCTTTGCCGGGAGCGGCTTTCGACCCGGAGGTTCTCGATGGCCCGAAAGCAGTTCATGGCGCAGCTGGCGATCTCGATGGAGAGCAACGAGAGTTACATGCTCGGTACGGGCAAGAGTTTCCTGGTGCGCCGCGGGGTCGACACGATGGCGGAGGTCTGCCTCAAGATCGAGGCGCTGAAAGCCGACGACCTGACGGAGGTGGCCGGGCAGGTCTTCACGCAGCCGTCGCGGTTGATTTACGGATAGGCGGCGGTAGCTCCGCATCGCATTGGAAACAGAACGGATGGATTATTGATTCAAGCAAAGAAACGATGGAACCGATCGAACGATACATTCACGACCACACCTCCCCGGAGGCGGAACTGCTGCGGGAGCTGGATCGCGAGACCCACCTGCGGGTGGTGCAGCCCCGCATGATCTCGGGTCACATTCAGGGAAAACTGCTCGAACTGCTCGTGCGTATGCTCCGCCCGCGCCGTATTCTGGAGATAGGCACCTTTACCGGCTATTCGGCCCTCTGCATGGCCGCGGGTCTGGAGGAGGGGTGCACGGTCGATACGGTCGAGGTCGATGACGAGCTGGAGGAGCTGGCCTGCTCGTTTTTCCGGCGCAGCGCGCACGGCGGCAAGATCCGCCACCACGTCGGTTCGGCCCTCGAGGTGGCTCCGAAGCTGGGCGAGTGCTTCGACCTGGTCTTCATCGACGGCGACAAGCGCGAGTATCCGGACTACTACCGCATGCTTATGGGCGACGGCGGCGGCCGTCCGCTCGTGCACGGCGGATCGGTGCTGATTGCCGACAATATTCTCTGGTACGGCAAGGTGGTCGCTCCGGTAGCGCACGGCGACAAGCATACGCAGCGGATCCTGGAGTTCAACCGCATGGTCCGCGAGGACGACCGCGTGGAGAACGTGATCGTCCCGATCCGCGACGGATTGAATCTGATCCGGGTAAAGTAGCGACGATCTGGCCGCGGCTCGGGCAAGGGCATGACTCGCCGGATTTTTGTGCGGAGGCATGCGAGCGGGTAGCGGGAAGGTGGGACATGCGTTGTTTTTTGAATCGTATTACGGAATAAAAAGCAGATCGTTATGGAGATCGAGACATTGCAGCGGCGGGTCGATGAGTGGATCCGCGAATACGGGGTCCGCTATTTCAGCGAACTGACCAACATGGCCGTGCTGACCGAGGAGGTGGGCGAACTGGCCCGCGTCATGGCCCGCACCTACGGCGACCAGTCCTTCAAGGAGGGCGAGAAGCGCAATCTGGCCGACGAGATGGCCGACGTGTTGTGGGTGCTGGTCTGCCTGGCCAACCAGACGGGGGTCGATCTTACCGCCGCCATCGAGGCCAATTTCGCGAAAAAGACCGCCCGCGACAAAGAGCGGCACAAGAATAATCCTAAGTTATAGCGTGCAGCGGCCCCAGCCGAGGGGCTGCGTTTTGCCTTATGCACCCGGTCTCGCACGATGAGATCGGGTGTGTTTTTATTTATTCTTATGAATCACGGTGGCATTCGTTGAATTATTCGTATATTGCGAATGAATAACCATCAAAAATTTCTTATTATGAACCCCTCCCGCGTTATCCCTATTGTTACGACCGCTCTGTTCGCGTTGTTATGTTCCTGTTCGAAATCCGAAGAAACCGTACTCAAAGAATTTAAAGATGTCAATACACCTATGGAGGAAGAGACGTATTCTGATGAAGGTACTGGATATTACAATTTTTTTCGGGTCCAAAATGCAAGCGACCATACGGTTTATTTCAATATTTCCACAAAATATGGATCGGAGCCGGATGTTATTTATATTCGTCCGGGACAACAAGGAACGACGCTGGTTGTATTGGAGAAAATCGGCCTGACAGGTTTGACCGACGCATTGATTACGGATTTGAGCCTTATGGGGTGGATTACTTTCTGGGTCAATGCACCGGCACCGGGCCGCTTCCCTCCGCTCGGTGGCGGCAGGCCGGGCGAACAGCGTTGGCTGGCCGAAGACCTGGATACGATGGCGCGGTATTCGTTTTATGACGGATTGGAATACGACAGCAGGACCGCGACACCCAAAGACCCGGCGCGCTGGACCTTCGAGCAGTTCTCCGACCACCGCGTTCGCTGGACCTACCGCATCACGAACGAGGACCGCGACGAGGCCGTGCGTCAGACCCTCGAACGCTGGGCGAAGAAGGACGACGAGGAGAGCGAACAGCTGTAACCCGCTCCTGCCTGCAACGCACACCCCGGTCTTGCGATAAGACCGGGGTGTTTCATTTTGTGAGCCGTCGTTGGGGCGGTGCCGTCAGAGTCGGTCGAGGCAATCGCGGATCAGTCGGGCGCTGTCTTCGATCTCTTCGTCGGAAATCGTCAGCGGCGGCGAGATGCGGAAGGCCGTGTCGCAGTAGAGGAA
>JAIEHQ010000110.1 GCA_029065825.1 Alistipes sp. | reverse complement strand
AGATGTGTATAATAGACATCTTCGGGTGCCCTATTGGACCGATTCTCTTAAAACCTGTATTGAAAACCTGCAAAAACATGAAGCGTAACATTCTTATTACCGGAGGCGCCGGTTTCATCGGTTCGCACGTGGTGCGTCTTTTCGTCAATAAATATCCCGATTACCGGATCGTGAACCTCGATAAGCTGACCTATGCCGGCAATCTTGCGAATCTGCGGGATATCGAGGACAAACCCAACTATGAGTTCGTCCGCGCGGATATCGCCGATCTGGAGCAGATGCGTCGGATCGTTGCGGAATACGGGATCGACGGTATCATCCATCTGGCCGCCGAGAGCCATGTGGACCGTTCGATCAAGGATCCGTTTACCTTCGCCCGCACGAATGTGATGGGTACGCTCGCCCTGCTTCAGGCGGCGAAGGAGTATTGGGAGTCGCTGCCTGAGAAATACGAGAACAAGCGTTTCTATCATATCTCTACCGACGAGGTTTACGGCGCCCTCGAACTGACGCATCCCGAGGGTGTCGAATCGCCGTTCTCCACGACGGCATCGTCCGAGCACCACCATGCCTATGGCTGCGAGTTCTTCCTCGAGACGACCAAATACAACCCCCATTCGCCCTATTCGGCCTCCAAGGCTTCGAGCGACCATTTCGTGCGTGCTTACCACGATACCTACGGCATGCCCACGATTGTGACCAATTGTTCCAACAATTACGGTCCCTATCAGTTCCCGGAGAAGCTCATCCCGTTATTTATTAATAATATCCGGAAAAAAAAGCCGCTTCCCGTCTATGGCAAGGGGGAAAATGTGCGGGACTGGCTCTTCGTCGAGGATCATGCGCGTGCCATCGATCTGATCTTTCATCGGGGAAAGGTGGCCGACACCTATAATATCGGCGGTTTCAACGAGTGGAAGAATATCGATCTGATCAAGGTGATTATCCGGACGGTCGATCGTCTGCTGGGCAATCCGGAGGGGGCGAGCGACTGCCTGATTACCTACGTTACCGATCGCCTCGGGCACGATATGCGCTATGCGATCGACTCCCGCAAATTGCAGCGCGAACTCGGCTGGGAACCCTCCCTGCAGTTCGAGGAGGGAATCGAAAAGACGGTCCGCTGGTATCTCGACAATCAGGAGTGGATGGATAATATTACCTCCGGCGATTACGAGAAGTATTACGATTCGATGTATCGCAACCGATAGCGCAGGAGAGCGGATATCGTATCGCGTATTTCGATCCGTTGGTGCAAACCGGAGGCGGGCTGGAATTCCAGCCCGCCTCCGGTTTTTTTGTGTACGTGCGGTCCGGTTGCTCTGCGCCCGGGCGGCCGGACCGTATTTGAGCCGCTCGGTGCCGTTACTCCTCCTCTTCGAGGAAGATGCCCTCCATCAGGTTGTCCAGGTCGCGGCGCTCCTTTTTCGTGGGGCGGCCCGTGCCCCGGTCGCGCAGGACGAAGATCGTCTCGCGCGGGGCGTTGAGCTTGTCCAGCTCCTCCTGCGGGGTAATGTTGAGGCAGTAGTCGGGGACGTTCTTGGCCGGCTGGCGGCTCGAAACGTAGCCGACGACCTTGTACTGGTACGTTACGGGCATCCGTTTGACCGAAATGCGGTCGCCGATGCGCACCTCGCGCGAGGGCTTGGCGTAGGCGTCGTTTACCAGCACGCGGTTCTGGCGGATGGCTTCGGCCGCGTCGCTGCGGGTCTTGAAGATGCGAACGGCCCAGAGGTATTTGTCGAGTCTGATCTCTTCCATGGAGGAAAGGCGTTTATTTTTCGTAGATGGTTTCCGATTTTGGCATGTCGTGCGACTTTTCGTCGTTTTGCCGGCTGACGCTCAGGATCATTCCCAGGGCGATGGCCGTGAAGAGGGTGGAGGAGCCTCCGCGCGAGATGAGCGGCAGGGTCTGTCCCGTCTCCGGAATGAGGTTTACCGTGACCATGATGTGCAGCAGCGCCTGGCAGGTAATGAGCAGTGCCAGTCCGAGGACCAGCAGCCCCGGGAAGGCGGTGCCGCAGCGGCGGAAGATCTCGATGGCGCGGAAGAAGATCCAGAGGTAGAGCAGCAGCAGCACGCCGGCCAGCAGGATGCCGTACTCCTCGACGAAGAAGGCGAAGGCGAAGTCGCTTTCGGGGTGGATCATCTCCACGCGCATGGCGCTCTGTCCGGCTCCTTCGCCCAGGATTCCTCCGTTGTGGATGGCGATCATCGAGCGCTCGGTGTCGGTCAGCCGGTCGATCGGCTTTTCGGTCTGGGAGTGGAGCCAGAGGTCGATCCAGGTCTCGACGCGTCCGCCGGCCGTCTCGCTGCGCCCCAGGTTGAGCATGCCGGCCAGCAGCACGGCGGCGAAAGCCAGGCCGAGCAGCTTTATCAGCTCCCCGATCCGGACCCGCCCGATGAGCATCATGACCCACGAGGCGAAGAAGACCAGCACGGCCGACGAGGTGTGGGCCGGGAAGATGACCACGCAGGCCAGCAGCACGGGGACCAGTATGGGCCACGTGCCTTCGCGCCAGATCTTCCGCTGGG
>JAIEHQ010000011.1 GCA_029065825.1 Alistipes sp. | reverse complement strand
GTGCAGAGCTACGAATAGACTGCGGAGTACGGTTGCGCATTGTTCGCGCCATCCATTTTATACCCGACAGCTCCCCACTCAAAAACAACTTCCTCTCTCTGCCACGGGAACGGCTACCTGCCGCTTCGACAAGAAAGGTTCCGGCGGAAGGGGATTCAGCGGAGAAGGGCCGGGGAAGTGGGGCCGGGAAAAAGGTTCGGTCCGGCATTGTGTTTGCATGTTTTTCTGCAAAACAACCAAAAAGCAAAAGTTATGGAAGCAGTAAAGCAACTGACCAAAGCGGAATTCATCGAGAAGATCGCCGACATCGACCAGGGAAAGGGCGCATGGAAGTTCCGGGGCGAACGTCCGGCGGTCATCGACTTCTTCGCCTCCTGGTGCGGTCCCTGCAAGGCGCTGGCACCGATATTCGACGAACTGGCCAACGACTACCAGTACAAAGACCGGATCGACTTCTACAAGGTCGATATCGACCGCGAACCGGAACTGGCCGAAGCGTTCGGCGTGCGTTCGGTCCCGACGCTGCTCTTCATCCCGATGCAGGGCATGCCGCAGATGACGACGGGCGTACGGCCCAAAGTCGATCTGAAGCGCATCATCGACAGCGCGCTGATGAAGAAATAACCGCAACGAACGGGTGCCCCTAAGCAAGAGGAAGCACCCGTTCGTCTTTCTGAAGAAGAGAAGGAGCGGCGGAGCGCCCCTTCCTTCCGATGGATTCATGTCAGGTCCGCATCAAAAATTGAGGCCAACACGGAAGACGATCGCGTTGAGCCCTTCGCCCATGTGCTGGAAGCGGATGCCGAAATCGCCGCCGCCCCGACGACCGAGCTTCACACCCGGACCGATAGCGGTGTAAAAATCGCTTCCGCCCTTGAAATAACCTCCGACACCGCATGCAGCGCCGAGGTCCCACGCCAGATAAACGGCAAACTTGTCGCTGATGGGATAGTATCCTTTGAAATCGGCGAAGACGGGCAGAACAGTACCTCCGGTTCCCAATCCGGGAAGATCCTGGAAGAAGCAATTGACACCCACGCCGACACCTGCGAAGAAGTAGGGATTGACCCGCACGCCGTGTACCGTCTCGAAGACGATTCGGTGCAAATCCAGCTCCGATCCGAAGTCGCTGACGCAAAGACCGTAGCCGAAAGATATTTCGCCCTGATAGCGGGGACGCACAGCAATGCGGCCGGCACGGGACACTGCGGCCGGTGTTTCGGCCGCAGCAATGACCTCTTTCGAGCCGTTCTGATACTTGATGCAGAACACCTCCTGCGCGGGAAGCGTATAGACCGGGCCGTCGGGATTGTCCCATTTTTTGTATTCGATCTCCCCGGAGCCGACCTTCAATACTTTCGCCGGGATTTCGTCGGTATCTTTCCTGACGATGATATCCTGAGCCGAAACGGAATTGCAGCACACGAAGAGCGCGAACAGAAGAAACAGTTTTTTCATGATAATGTGTTTTTAATTCAAAATTCGGAAAACAGCTTATGTCTCGGGATATAAAAAACGCAGGCTGAACCCTTATCTGCTTTCTGAGGTCTTCGACTACCTATGCTGACAAATAATGAGTAAAGCCCACGTAGAAACGTGAGCGTTTACACTTTACTCTTGTCAGCTCAGAAATTGTCGAAGTTTCAGAAAGCAAGGAATAAAGCTAACGCTTTTTATATGAAACCGCCTGATGCGGCGGGATTTTATCAAAGGGTACTTTTCTGTTATTCAATCATAGGCATCGGGGTTTTCGGTTCAACACTACTCTATTCTCTTTTTTACACATTATCCATTATTCGTTCTGCTGCCGCGCCGGAAATCATTGCAGCGAGCAGGAGTTGCCGTCGCGGAAGCCGAGCAGCAGCTCGTGCACGTTCATCCGCTTCTTGCCCGACAGTTGCAGGGAGAGCAGGTGTACCCAGCCGTCGGCGCAGCGGACCCGCAGGTAGCTGCGCTGGTCGGTGTCGATCGCGCCGCAGGACACCTCCGCCGCAGGGCACGCCTCGAAGCGGGCCTCGAAAATCTTGAGGCTTCCGCTCTCCTGCCCCCCGCGCATCAGGCGGCTCCAGGCCGCCGGATAGGGCGAAAGGCCCCGGATGAAGTCGATGATCCGCTTCCCGGGCCACGTCCAGTCGATCAGGCAGTCCTCCTTGAAGATCTTGGGCGCGGGCTTGAAGGCCGCATCGTCGCGGGGTTGCAGCACGGGCGCAACATCGCCCGCCGCAAGACGCTCGACGGTCGTGCGCACCAGATCCGCACCGAGCGACATGAGCCGCTCGTAGAGCGTCCCCACGTTGTCTTCGGGCAGGATTTCCACCTCCGTGCGGCCCAGAATCGCACCCTTGTCGATCTCGTGGTCGAGCAGGAAGGTGGTCACGCCCGTGCGGCTCTCGCCGTTGATGATCGCCCAGTTGATCGGCGCGGCCCCCCGGTAGTCGGGCAGCAGCGAGGCGTGCAGGTTGAAGGTTCCCAGACGCGGCATCGCCCAGATTACCTCAGGCAGCATCCTGAAGGCGATCACGATGCCCAGATCGGGCCGCAGCACCTGCATGGCGGCGGCGAATTCGGGATCGCGCAGCTTCTCGGGCTGCAGCACGGGAAGTCCCAGCTCGCGGGCGGCGACCTTCACGTCGCTCTCGTGCAGCTTCTGCCCCCGGCCCGCAGGACGGTCAGGCGTGGTCACGACCGCCACGACGTTGTAGCCCTCGCGGACCAGCGTCCGCAGCGAAGGCACGGCGAACTCGGGCGTACCCATGAAGACGATCCGCAGATCCTTTGCATTCATCTTACCCGAGGGATTAATGTTTGCACAGGTTCAGTTCGTGGTGCATCCGCTCCTGCTTGGTGGCCAGGTAGCGCTCGTTGTATTTGTTGGGGGCGATGACGATCGGAACGATCTCGTCGATCTTCAGGCCGTAACCCTCCAGCCCCACCCGCTTGAGGGGGTTGTTGGTCATCAGGCGCATGTGCTTGATGCCCATCTCGCGGATGATGCTGGCACCCACGCCGTAGTCGCGCTCATCGACCCCGAAGCCCAGCCGCACGTTGGCATCGACCGTGTCGAGTCCCTCGTCCTGAAGCTTGTAGGCCGCGATCTTGTTGAAAAGCCCGATGCCGCGTCCCTCCTGACTCAGATAGACGATCGCACCCTTGCCCTCGCGCTCGATCATGCGCATCGACTCGTGGAGCTGCGCACCGCAGTCGCAGCGGCACGAACCCAGAATATCGCCCGTAGCGCAGGAGGAGTGCACGCGGATGAGCACCGGCTCCTCCTCGCTCCACTCGCCCTTGGTCAGCACCATGTGCTCCAGTCCGTTGCTCTTCTGGCGGAAGACCGTGACGCGGAACATGCCGTACTCGGTCGGCATCTCGGCCGTCTCGCCCCGCTCGACGATCGATTCGTTGCGCAGGCGGTAGGCGATCAGATCGGCGATCGAGACGATCTTCAGGCCGAACTTGTCGGCGATCTCGAACAGCTGCGGCAGGCGGGCCATCGAGCCGTCCTCGTTCATGATCTCGATCAGCGCGCCCGCAGGCTGCAAGCCGGCCAGACGCGCCAGATCGACCGCCGCCTCCGTGTGGCCCGGACGGCGCAGCACCCCCTTCTGGCGGGCGCGCAGCGGGTTGATATGGCCCGGACGACCCAGGTCGGAGGATTTGGTCCGGGGATCGGCCAACGCGCGGATGGTAGCCGCACGGTCGTGGATCGACACACCGGTGGTGCACCCCTCGCCCAGAAGATCGACCGTCACGGTAAAGGGCGTACCCAGCAGCGAGGTGTTGTTCTCCTCCATCATGCCGAGCTCCAGCTCGGCGCAACGCTCCTCCGAAAGCGGAACGCAGAGCACGCCGCGTCCGTTCTTGAGCATGAAATTGACGATCTCGGGGGTTATCTTCTCGGCCGCCAGGACGAAGTCGCCCTCGTTCTCGCGGTCCTCGTCATCGACGACGATGACCACCTTGCCGTTGCGGAAATCTTCGATCGCCTCTTCGATCGTATTCAGTGTTCTTTCGGTTTTCATGGGTATTCTATTGGATTTTTACTTTTTATCTCTCTCTTTCCGCACGATGCGGACCGCCCGCCCGACAAGCGCTTCGAGCCGGTCGGCGAGCGGCTTGAGTTTGGCCCGGTACCAATCCATATCCAGCAACGAGGAGTCGTTGGTGGCCTTGTAGGTCAGATAGACGGCGATCGGTGCCAGTATGAAAGGCGACAGCCACATGCCGTAGAGCGCCTCCCAGGTGCCCTCCTTGGCCATCTTCTCGCCCGAGAGGCTGATGATGTAGTAGATCACGAAGAAGATGACCGAGATGACGATCGGCATGCCCAGACCGCCCTTGCGGATGATGGCCCCCAGCGGTGCGCCGATCAGGAAGAAGATCATGATCGAGACGGGCAGCGAAATCTTGCGGTGCCACTCGACCTTGCTGCGGTAGAGCTGGTTGAGCGCGTCCTTGGCCTGCGACTCGTCGAACGAGAACATGGAGCGCGAGTTGCGGGCCGCGGTAACCGCCTGGTTCCAGATGCGGCTGCGCGTACGCAGGTCGAGCGCCTCCAGCGAATCGAGCGCCTTCAGCGCAGGGAACCCGCGCCGAACCTCCGAAAGCGAGTCGGAGGCAACGACGACCGTAGTGTCGCGCGCGAAGATGCGCTCCTTGAGCAGCGGATCGTACGAACGGGTCGTCGCGCTGCTGACCTGGCGCTCGAGGGTGTCGATCTGCTGTTGCAGCTCGCGGATATTCTGCGTCTGGCTGTTGTTGAAAAGGCTGGCATCGGTGCGCTGCATGTCGAATCCCTTCATCGGAAGGTTCGCCTGCTGCAGACTGAAAACATAGCGGTCCAGGGCGCTCTTGTTATACCAGGCGTTGGCGTTGCGCGTCTGGTCGTAGCGCTCGCCCTCGAAGAGGATGACCTCGAGAAAACGCTTGTCGTCCGAAAGGCGGATGTATCCCGAATCGGCCAGCGTGGTGGTCATGTCGCCGCCCTTGTTCTTCGGATTGCTGTAGATCAGCACGTCGGTCAGCAGCCCGGTCTGGGGATCCTGATGGCCAACGCGGATGCTCATGTCGTCGATGCCGTTGAAGAACAGGCCGTCCTGGAACTCGATGGTCTGCTTCATCTGCTTGATGTCGAAAATCAGACTCTGCATCTTCCGGTTGGAATAGGGCACCAGGTTGTTTACCACGAAGAAACTGCCGACGGCGATGATGCCCGTGAGCACGATCAGCGGCTTGAGAATCTGAGGCAGCGACATGCCGGCCGACTTCATGGCCAGCAGTTCGTAGTTCTCGCCCAGGTTGCCCATCGTCATGATGGCCGCCAGCAGCGTGGCGAGCGGCAGGCCGAGCGAGATCATGTTGGCCATGGCGTAGCACAGCAGCTCGACGATCGTCCCCATGTCGATGCCCTTGCCGACCAGCTCGTCGATGTAGCGCCACAGGAAATTCATCAGCAGCACGAACATGACGATGAAGAAGGTAAGAATCATCGGTCCCAGATAGGATTTCAGCACGAATTTATGAATGGTTTTCATGGAGCCGGCGACGTTTTTTGGCAAGCAAAGTTAGCAGTTTTACGACAATAAGCGCAAAAACGAGCGTGAATATTATGGCGGCCCCCGGAGAAACCTCGAAATGGTAGCTCACGGCCAGTCCGAGCAGGTTGCCCGCGACGGCGACGGCCGCAGAGGCAGGCACGAGGGTCCGGAACGACCGGGAGTAACTATTGACGATCACCACCGGCACAGTCAGCAGCGAAATGAGTAGCACGATGCCCATGATGCGGATCGAGAGAACGATCGTGACCGCCACGACCGCCGACATGAGGTAACGCACCAGCCGCGTGGGAATGCCCTGGCTGCGGGCGTAGTCGCGGTCGAAAGCGACATACATGATCGGGCGCAGCCACAGCGCGGCCCCCAGCACCAGCAGGAGCGTCAGCCCCCCGAGCGCCCACACGTCGGTGCGGGTCACGGTCACGATGCTTCCGAACATGTAATTGGAAAGGTCGCCCGAAGTATATCCCGGGCGCAGACTCATGAAGAGCACGCCGACGGCCATACCCACCGACCAGACGATGCCGATGGCCGAATCCTCCCGGATCCGCCCCCGCTCGTTTGCCCACTCGATCCCCAGCGCCGAAAGGACAGCGAAGAGCATCGCCCCGAGAATCGGATCGGCCCCCAGATAGAAGGCGATCCCCAGCCCGCCGAACGACGAGTGGGTAATTCCTCCGCTGAGAAAGACCAGCCGCCGGCATACGACGTAGGTGCCCACGATGCCGCAGGCGATCCCCGACAGGATGCAGGCCCAGAAGGCATGGTTGAGGTAGTTATACTCGAATATGTCGCGCAACAATTCCATCGCTCCGAACAGCTCCCGCCCCCGTCCGGGGTGCCGGGATTTCAAAACATACGCGCAAATGTACGTTATTTCCGGGAGCCGATCAAAAATCGGGAGGACAAAAGTCCTTCGGCCCGTCGAAATTTCGTAATGTCCCGCACTTTTTATAATTTCGCCCGGCAAACGGGAGCCGTTCGCCGAACGGTCTCCATTACCGCAGTACGCATGCAAAAACGCAAAGTCAATTTCCACACGCTGGGATGCAAGCTCAACTTCTCGGAAAGCTCGACCCTCGCCCGAGAGTTCGAGCAGGGAGGCTTCCAGCGGGTCTCGACGGCGGAGGCCGCCGACATATCGGTCATCAACAGCTGTTCGGTAACGGAACACGCCGACAAAAAATGCCGCAACCTGATCCGCCGCATCCATCGCCGCAACCCGGAGGCGATCATCGCCGTAACGGGCTGCTATGCACAGCTCAAGCCCCGAGAGATCGCCGCCATCGAAGGGGTCGATCTGGTGCTGAGCAACAACGACAAGGGCGAACTCTTCCGGCGTGTGGCGGCGCTCCCCGGCAAGGGGCGGGCGCAGTTTACCAGCTGCGACGCGGAGGAGCTGACCAACTTCTTCGCCGCTTTCTCGAGCGGCGACCGCACCCGCACCTTCCTGAAGGTGCAGGACGGCTGCGACTACAAGTGCGCCTATTGCACGATCCACTACGCCCGGGGTGCCAGCCGCAACATGCCGATCGCCGATATGGTCGAAGAGGCCCGGCAGATCGCGGCGGCGGGACAGCGGGAGATCGTCATCACAGGGGTCAATACCGGCGACTTCGGCCGCACGACGGGCGAACGGTTCATCGACCTGCTGCGTGCGCTCGACAGCGTCGCGGGGATCGACCGCTACCGCATCTCGTCGATCGAGCCGAACCTGCTGACCGATGAGATCATCGACTTCTGCGCCTCCTCCGCCAAGTTTCAGCACCACTTCCACATTCCGCTGCAGAGCGGATCGGACAGCGTGCTGGCCCGCATGCGCCGCCGCTACACCACCGCCCGGTTCGCCGAGCGGATCGAAGCGGTCCGCCGGCGCATGCCCGACGCATTCATCGGAATCGACGTAATCGTCGGATTTCCCGGTGAGACTGAGGAGGATTTCCGCACCACCCGCGACTTTCTGGAGCGCATCGCCCCCGCCTACCTCCACATATTCCCCTTCTCGGAACGCCCCGGCACGCCGGCTGTCGATTTCCCGGACAAGGTGCAGCCGTCGGTAGCCACCCGCCGCGTAGAGTCGCTCGAAGCACTGTGCCGCGACCTGCACGGCTCCTTCTGCGCTCGCGCAGAGGGAACGACCGACGAGGTGTTGTTCGAAAGCACGATGCGCGGCGGCATGATGTTCGGCTATACGGGCAACTACCGGCGCGTAAAGGCCCCCTACGACCGCACGCGCATCAATACGATCTGTCGGGTGCGTCTCGGCCGCATGGATCCCGAAACATTCGACCTGGAGGGCGAGATCATCGCATAAGGGGCGCCCGTCCCGATTAAAGCGCCGTTTCCACCATTCCCCGGAATAAGATAAAACAGATCCGGCCGCTTATCAGGCGACCGGATCTGTTTCAGAGCGGAAGTACCACTCCTCGTCGGCTGCACTGCCCGAGGTTTCGGCACGCCACGTTTCGTCGGTAGAAAAGCGAACGCGGATGCTGCCGCTCGACGCGCTCAGGACCGGCTGCTCGTCGAGAAGAGTCAGATACGACGGACGGGGCGCATCGACATCGCCGCTGTCGCCGCACGAAGCGAATGATAGAACGGATATGGCAAGAACCGCACAATAGAATATTCTACCAATGCAAGACATATAAATATATTATTTAAATTAACAGGTTGGCGGTTGAAAAGCGGCAGTACACAAATATAGTAATTTATACGCAAATTCAGCAAGGTGGGCCGAATTATTTTCCTGTATCATACGATTTTATATTGTCAATAGTGAGGAACTGCGTTAAAACACTTATTATAGCGTCGTATCTCGCATTGAAATACCAATAGGTGCCTCACTCCAATGCTCGTTTATTACTATTAAAGTGTGCGTATGATTCTCATTATATCCTGTGATATTTTATATGAAAATAGAGGTTGCTATCTTGTAGATAGCAACCTCGTAGCAGCCGGAGTAAGACTGCGATGAATATTTCGGAGTTTGATTACACTGCCTAAGTTTATAGCAGATTGTTGTCCGGAAATTTTACAATCCCTCCTTGATAGTTTTCCGCTCCGGCTCCTGGTATTGTTTTCCTTTTCCGAAGTTAAAATCGACTTTTATCAGGACACTGTTCCAGTTACTTTTGTTGTAGCCGATGACGTTTTCATGGAGAACGCTGTTTTCGAGCGTATAGGAATGTGTTTTCGGATTGATGAGGAAATTGGAGCAGAAGGCGGAGAACGCCCAGTCTTTGTATTTGTACTGCACGCCGATTGTAGAGGTCAATTTCCGGCGGTACAGCCAAGGCAAGGACATTGCATCGGACGGGAGCGATCCCGAATAAAAAACGGAAAAGTTCTTGTGGTTGAAATTCAAGGAATAGGAAAGGGGGAACCGCGTCTGTTCGAACGGTCCTAGGATTTTCGAATCTATTTTCGTATGGACGAATCCACCGTCGAGCTTCAGCGAGAGTAAGTTATTTTTGAAGGGGCTGATCTTTACGCTGCAATATACGGTATGTTTGCCCTGCGAGCTGTCATTGACCGGAGTGTATGCGATGTACGGTTGCTCGTATTGGTAGTAGAAGTTGATCGGATTTTTCATGTACAAATAGTCGTATGACAAATCGACGTTCAGCCATTTGTTATGATAATTCACTCTCACAATGGTCTGATTGGCTCGGGAACCGATCAGGTCGGGATTTCCGTGCGCGACGATGTTTTGGCTCAGGAATGAACCGACTTCGTTGAGTTGTCCCAGGCTCGGCGACATATTGGCCTGCGTGAATCCCGCTTTCACGACGAAAGAGGGCGAGATACGGTAGCCGATGTCCACGCGCGGGGTAAAAACCCATTGCCATACCGCATTTTCGGATGTTTTTATGTGCGAACCCGTCACACCGAGAGAGAAACGATAGGAGAAGCCTTGTCCGATCTTTCCGGTAACCTCTCCGGCGAAATAGTTTTTCAACATGCTGTTGTTTTCGTCGGAGTGCCCCGAGGAGTTGTTCATTCGATATTTGGCCGCGTCATAGTGGAGATAATCTCCGACCGAAATAACCAGCTTGTCGAAAGTCTTGGTATAGAGAACTTGTCCGTTTATCCAATAAGAGTCCCCTTTCGTATCGAGGAAATCTTCGAATACGGGCGTATCTTCCGACAACAGTTCGTATTGACTCCTGTAAGTATCCGAAGACAAATTTTCGTAGCCGCTCCCGAGTGTCAGCATCAGTTCGTTGCGGTTGCGGAGTTGCCGCCAGAAATACAAATTGACAGCCGGAGTGAATGCTTGGGACTTTTGGTCGGACATTCCGTAGCGATTCGATTCGTCGTTATCCTGCATAAAGACGAGCTGTAAATCTTCTTTTTTGGAACTGTTCCGGTAGCTTGGAGTGAAAGAGGCCTGAAAAACATATTTTTCAGCAATCTGATTCGTATATTGGACGCTAAGATTGCTGCCCCAGGATTTGCTTTTCGCCTTGGACTCTTCCATTTGACGAAAATCAGTACCTTCGATTGCATATTCCATATCTTTCAGGGCATACTGACCATAGGCGGAGCCGTGATTTACCTGAGCTGAGAACGCCCATTGGTGGGAACCCCGGTTATATCGCAGGAACAAGTAATCGCCGAACGAGGCGGTGGTTACGTAGTGTGCCAGATTCACTCCTCCATATATTCCGTCCGCGCGTTTTTTCGTGATGATATTGAGTACTTTGTTATTGTTGGCAAGGCCGAATCTGATGGGCGGCAGGTTGTAGAATTCCATTTTTCGCACCTCGTCGGGATGAATGGTTTTCAGCTCTTTTTCCGACGCGCTGATTCCATTGATGAGAATCGTGACCTCGCCTTCACTCGTTGAAATTTTTTCCGCGACACGATCGATTTGAATCTCCGCTATCTTGTCTGTCAGGTCGAGTCCCGAGACCGCGGCCTTTCGGTCTTCGCTGGTAATTGTGTACACCGTGCGGTCGAAATAGCTGGCCGTGTTGTTGGCCGTGACGACCACCTCGTCGAGCTGTGCGACTTCTTCGTCGAGGACATAATCGCGGACGACCTCGGCGGCACCTACCGAGGGCTTGCGAAGCAGCACCGTATCGTAGAGGGTCTTGTACCCGATGGCCCGCACCGAGAGCAGGTAGCGGCCGGCCCGGTGCTTCCCGAAGCGGTAGTTGCCGGCCATGTCGGTTATCACGCCTTCGGTATATCGGGTCGTATCCGGCAGCTGTTGCAGAATGACCGGAGCGAAAGCGACCGGTTCGTTTTTCTCGGTGGTGATTTTGCCTTTCAGGAC
>JAIEHQ010000109.1 GCA_029065825.1 Alistipes sp. | reverse complement strand
GGGTATGGTGGGCGGTAGTGAAAGCCATTGTTCTCTGTGTGCCGGTTCGGTGTATCGCCGGATGGGGACGGATGCTGGGCGATTGCTTTGTTGTCGTCGGATTCGACGGGTGCGATCGCAGAATGGAGAGCTGGATGTAAACTTCGAATGGTGGATTCTGCGAAGAGTGGGGTGGTTGTTAAAATGTTGATATATAGTTGATTGTTGTGCTTTCGGGCTGCTTTTTAACATAATGTAGGGCCGATTTGTTCTACATTTGTGAAACATAGTCGCTCCCTCCGTCGGCGGTTCGAAAATTAGGGATACGACAATTGTGAATTACAAATGTGAAATAAATAAACTAATAGATCAGGGCCGCATTTTACACATGTAATACGCATAGCAAATACATGATGATTACATGTGTAACACCCCAAACGCATGGCGATACCGCCCGGAATTCGGATAAATGACCTGTCAAAATATTGAATTAACGCAAAGAATATACCAAAACTCAGTGTTTTAGTGTGAATATATAAAGAATGCGATTCAGTTGTTTGCCTTTTTAAGGCGTATTGTTGGGAAAACTGGCGTACGCAATCCCTTTGTCTCGTTGTTAATATTGTTTTTATCAGTATTTTGTCTGTGTTTAGCGATATATAGACTTTTATTTCCGGTGTAGCCTGTATGGGGCGGAATCAGGTTTGTTACAATTGTAATGTGCGATTGCAGGGGATGGCCTGTTTACATGCGTGAATTGCGATTTGTTTTACAAAAGAAAAATGTTTATTTTTGTAAAAAATTCCTCCATGAAAGAGAAATTGCAGCAATTGATGAAAAGCGAAGGTTTGACCTCCAGCCGTATGGCCGAGATGCTCGGAGTGCAGCCGTCGGGAATCTCCCACCTCCTCTCCGGGCGCAACAAGCCCGGCTTCGACCTGCTGCAAAAAATTCTGAGGCGCTTTCCGCAGGTCAATCCCGACTGGCTGCTGCTGGATGCCGAACAGATGTATCGGCCGGCGGAAGGGGTGCAGTCACCTGCGGCGGCCGGGGAGCTGTTTGCGGAAAAAAAGGATGCAGGAGAGCGGGGAGCCGATCCGAAGACTCTTTTGGACGGAATCGGTGTCTCCGATTTGCGGCGCGATTCCCTCGTGCGTGTGGTGTTGGTTTATGCCGACCGTACTTTCGAGGTCTTGTCGCTGCGCGAGCCTTAACCCGCTCTTTTTTTGATTTTTTTGCGGCTGAAATCGCGATTTTTGCGGCTGTTTTTACTATATTTGTCGTAAGTCGGGATTTGTCATGCGTGCGCTTTTTCTATTTCTGTTGTTGTCCGTTTGCAGTGTCGTGCACGCGCAAGTCGATGTGAACGACTATTATCCTTTCAGGGACGAATATGTCGGGGAGGAGACTGACGGAGAGCCGCGTGCGATGCTGGAGACCGATTCGTCGCTCTTTTATCGGGCGGTGCAGTCGGCGGGCGATCTGTTCGGGGAGGCGACCGATTACAAATTTTCGTTCGTTGCTTACGGCAGACGCGGCGAGCCTTACCGGGCGGACGCTCTGCAGCTCGACGGCTTTCGTGTTTCCGTGCGCTATGCCGCCCTGCTGCGTGCGCTTTACGCAGAGCGGCGCGATGCGGTTGCGACACCCTGGGGTGTTTCCGGGATTTTCGGCCGGTCGTTTGCGGGATGCGGGGAGGATGAAGCTCCCCGGCGGGATGCTTCGGTCCGCTTTTCGGGACGGGGCGATCTGGCCGGGGTGCGTTTTTCCGCGACCGAGCGGCTGCGTGACGGCTGGCTGCTGACGGCAGCGCTTTTGGGTGCTACGGGGCGCGACCTCCACGTGTCGGGGGTGTTCGGCAATTCGTTGCAGCTGGGAATGCGCCTCTCCGCGACTTTCGGCGGGCACCACGAATGCTCGTTGCTTGCCATGCTCCCTCTGACGATGCGTGGCCGGCGGGCCTATACGACCCGTGAGGCTTTCGAACTGACGGGCGACCCGATGTATAATCCGGCCTGGGGTTATCAGTCGGGCAAGGAACGCAACGCCCGCATCCGTCGCGAGACGACACCGCTGCTCCTGCTCGCCTGGCGTTTCGCTCTTTCGTCGGAGACCTCGCTGCGGGCGGTCCTCGCATGCGACGGCGGGGTGGTCCGGCGCAGTGCACTGGGCTGGTACGGGGTCTCGTCTCCCCTGCCGGACCATTATGCCTCGATGCCGAGCGCCTGTTTCGACGGGGGTGTTCTCGAGGAGCGCTGGCGCGTGCGCGATCCCCGCTATACGCAGATCGACTGGGACCGAATCTATGCCGCCAACCGTTCCTTGTCGGGGAGTTCCGCCGCCTATGTCGTCGAGGACCGTGCGGAGCGTTTCCTCGACCTCAGGCTGCGCGTCGAGGGAGAGACCCGCATCGACGACCGGCTGACGGTCTGTTACGGTGTGGAGGCGGAGCGGATCCGTGCGCGGCATTACAAGCAGCTGCGCGATCTGCTCGGCGGGGACTATCTGACGGATCGAGATCCTTATTTATATTGGTATGGCACGAACGACGACCGGAACGACCTGCGGCATCCCGACCGGGCGATCCGCGAGGGCGACCGTTTCGGTTACGACTACGACATGTGCGGCCGGGAAATAAGTGTCGGAGCTTCCCTCGAATATCGCGTCGATCGGATGCGGCTGCAGTGTGCGGGCCGCATCGGGGAGAGCGCCTTTTACCGGCGCGGGCGTTACGAGAAGGCGATTTTTCCGGGCGAAGGGTCCTGCGGCCGCTCCCGCACGATGCGCTTCGCGCCGTTTCGGGTCCGGGTGGCGGCCGGATGCTCTTTCTCGCCCCGCGATTACCTGGAGGCGGTGTGCGAGGCCTCGTCCGAGCGGCCCGACGGCGACGACCTGCTGCTCAATCCCGAATACAACAACCGCAGCATCGATCGGCCGACCGCCGAGAAGCGTTACGCCGCCGAGGTGGGGTATCTCCGCACGGGAAGCAGCGTGCGGCTGCGGGTCTCGCTGTTTGCCGTACGCACTTCCGACGGGGTCGATGTCTGTCGTTATTACGACGATCCGGCCGGGATGTTCTGCGATATGGTCGTCTCTCGGATAGGGACGCTGCGTTACGGTGCGGAGGCGGCGGCCGTCGTGCGTCTCGCCCGCCGTTGGGAGCTGACGCTGGCTGGGAGTGTCGGGCGCTATCGCTATGCCTGCGATCCGCGTGTGACGATCTATGCCGATCGTGACAACGGGCTT
>JAIEHQ010000108.1 GCA_029065825.1 Alistipes sp. | reverse complement strand
GGCAGGTATTCTAACCAGCTGAACTACCACACCTTGTTTTTAGTTGTTGCCTCATTGCTGATTGCGAATGCAAAGGTAGGACAAATTTCTATAACTCCAAATTTTTTTCGCACTTTTTTATGAAAGAAAAATTCACGCTTCCATATTTTCTTGATTGCCAGAAATTTGGATCAGAAGAAAAATTCATGTTTTTTGAGTGCTCGAAGATCAGAAAGCCGTCCGGACGCAATAAATCGTTTTCCATGACCAGGCGAATTACCTCTTCGCTACCCTCCAAATCGTACGGTGCATCGGAAAAAATCACATCGAACTGCTTGTTACAGCTCTTCAGGTAGAGAAAAACATTCGCCTTTACCGCATAGAGATTGTCGATCCCCAGCTCCCGGGCTGTTTTCCGAATGAAATTATGGTGTACGGGATTGATCTCCACGGCCGTCACGCTCCGCACTCCGCGCGAGGCGAATTCATAACTGATCGATCCCGTCCCGGCAAAGAGATCCAGCACGTCGCACTCCTCGAAATCGATCAGATTGGCCAGTACGTTGAAAAGATTCTCCTTGGCGAAATCCGTAGTCGGCCGTGCCCGCAGATTGCTCGGCGGATTGATCGCACGCCCCTTGTATGTTCCGCTGATTATTCGCATACGATGACTTGTTTGAAATATTCCCGCAAAAGCCGCCCGTCCTGCTGCGCGCCCGGCCCTTCGATCCGGATACGCTTCGGCAGAAAATCCGCCTCCCGCAGAAATTCCGTCACAAAGAAGAGCAGATCCTCGGCCGTCGGCACGACAAGCACCTCCGCCAACAGCAGGCGATCGCTCCAACATTTCATATAGACCAGATTCTCCTCGCGCCGCATCCAGAGCAGCGATGCCCCGTCTTCCGGAGCATAAAGCAAGGGCGTGTTCCATCGAAGGCTTCTCCCCTTCGCAGCAGCACGGAGCCTCTCAATGCTCTCCCGATCGACCGCCATCAGCGCGACCGCCTCCCCCTGCGGCTCCCCGGCCCGCAGAATCGTCTCCTCCGGCATCGGCTCCATACCGTTCAGCCGCATGATCTCAGCGGCCTCCTCCTCGGCGAACAGCTCCCGGGGCACGAGCATCGTCTTCGCCGTAAGCACGACGACCTCCACCCGCCGCGCAGTGCGGGGGAGCGCCTCGAGCTGCTCCTCGGAAAAAGAGTGTCCATCCAGCATAAGCCGGATGGACACATCGCAAGTTGCGGCAGAACTACTCGTCACCCCAGTTGCCCGCTTCATTGTTACCCTTCTCCATCGAGCCGAACTTGATGCCTCCGTAGTTGTCGAAGTTGTTCTCCTGGTCGTCGATCAGATTGATGACCTCCTGACGGAAACGCACCGTGTCGAGGAACATTCTATAAGGTATGCGGCACTCCACTACCGGAATGACCACTTTCGATTCGGTCGTGATCATGCCTGCCTCCAGTTCGAACTCGGTCCGGTTGTCCGTGAAAGGAACGTAGCGCAGCTCGCGCACCTCCTCGACCGTGAGTTTCTTGGGCGAGAAGATCGTGTCGATGACGTTTACCATAACCTTTTCGCTGTTCTTGCGGCCGCTCTTCTTCAGCTGGGCCATCGCCACGGAGTCGTCCTCATCGACGATCTTGCGCTCGAACTCCAGCTGCTCGTTCAGCACGAAGTTGATGAGCGAATCGAAATCGCCGGTAAACCGGTTGTATTTCGACTTGAAGCTGCGCTCGGCGGTACGGATGTCCTTGATGCGGTCGATGACCTTGGCTTCCCGGGCCGCTTTCTCCTTGGCGAAGAAGATGGGAGTCGAAATCTGTTTGTAGATGACGTATGCCAAAAATACGACAACTAGCGCAAGTACGATCTGGATAATTTTTTTCATTGTTTGGTTATTTCTATTAAATTTGTATCAAATTCATCGGTGCAATAGTTTCCGCCGTTTTTAGAAAAACATGTTGAAGAGTCATATTGCGACCCAAATTTACGGTAAAATTTGCTTCCGAGCAACTTCTGGCCAAAAAAAAATCATCGAAGCGTTGTCCGCATACCTTTCGGAAAGCGACCCCGAGACGATTTTCGTGCTGAACGGATATGCCGGTACGGGCAAGACGACGCTGATCGCCGCGCTGGTCGGCGCACTCGGAGAGTGCGGCATCAGGTCGGTGCTGCTCGCCCCGACGGGACGGGCGGCCAAAGTGCTCTCCCGCTATGCGGGGAAACCGGCTCAGACGATCCACAAGCGCATCTACCGCCAGCGGACCTGCGCCGACTACGAGTCGAAATTCTCGCTCAACATCAACCAGGAGCGCGGGGCGGTCTTCATCGTGGACGAGGCCTCGATGCTCGCCAACGGCTCCTCCGACGGGGCGATCTTCGGCAGCGGCTCCCTGCTTGACGATCTGGTCGCCTACGTGCGCGGCGGCAAGGGATGCCGGCTGATTCTGGTCGGCGACGACGCGCAGCTGCCGCCCGTCGGAACGGACCATTCGCCGGCGCTCGACCCCCGGGAGCTTTCGGTGTACGGCCGGGTCGAGCATGCCACGCTGGACGAGGTGGTCCGCCAGCAGGCCGAGTCGGGCATCCTCTTCAACGCGACGCTGATACGCTGCATGCTGGAGCGGGGGCTGCATGAGGTCCCCCGCTTCCGGATGGATTTTCCCGATATCGAGGCGGTCGAGGGGGGCGAATTTCTGGAAAAGCTGCAGGAGTGCTACGACCGCTACGGCCGCGACGAGACGATCGTCATCACGCGCTCGAACAAGCGGGCGAACCGCTACAACGACGGAATCCGCCGCCATGTGCTGTGCGCCGAGGAGGAGATCGAGAGCGGCGACATGCTGATGGTGGTCAAGAACAACTACCATTTCACGGAGCGGACGGAGGATTGTCCGATGAACTTCCTGGCCAACGGCGACATCGCGCGGCTGCGCCGCCTGAAACGGTTCGAGGAGTTCTACGGCTTCCGCTTCGCCACGGCCGTGCTCTCGTTCGCCGACTACGGCGATACCGAGCTGGAGTGCAAGATCCTGCTCGACACCATCGCTTCGGAGTCCCCCTCGCTGACGCGCGAGGAGAGCAGCCGGCTCTTTTACGAGGTGGAGAAGGACTACCTCGACATCAAGAGCAAGATCAAACGCTTCAAGGAGATTCGGGAGAATCCCCACTTCAACGCCGTGCAGGTCAAGTTCGCCTATGCGGTAACCTGCCACAAGGCGCAGGGCGGCCAGTGGCGCGCCGTCTTCGTCGATCGCTGCCTGTTCGGCGACGAGGAGATGACGCGCGACATGCTGCGCTGGCTCTACACGGCCGTGACGCGCGCTTCCGAAAAGTTGTATCTGGTCAATTTCGACGAGCGTTTTTATGAATAACGATCCCATGACAAGCGAACTGCACCCCCTGAAACCCTTTCTGCCCGCCGGAGCGAAGCTGTTGATGCTCGGCAGCTTTCCCCCGCAGCGCGTGCGCTGGTCGATGGAGTTCTTCTACCCCAACCTCCAGAACGACATGTGGCGGATCGTCGGCACCGTCTTTTTCGGCGACAGGAACCATTTTCTCTCGGACGACGGCCGCCGCTTCGACCGGGAGCGCATCGAGGCGTTCTGCGCTGCACGCGGGCTGGCGCTCTACGACACGGCCGAAGAGGTGGTGCGCCTGAAGAACAACGCCTCGGATAATTTCCTGCAGGTCGTCCGCGAGGTCGATCTGGCCCGGCTGCTGGAGTCGGTCCCCGCATGCCGTGCAATCGCGACCACAGGACAGAAAGCCACCGAGATCGTCGTAAGACTTACCGGCTGCGAACAGCCTGCGGTCGGAGGCTGCACGGAGTTCCGTTTCGCCGGCCGCCTCATGCGTCTCTACCGCATGCCCTCCTCCTCGCGGGCCTATCCCAAGCCGGTGGAGTGGAAGGCCGGCTATTACCGGCGCATGTTCGAGGCCTGCGGCATGTTGTGATTGCCGCCCTCATGGGGCAAGCCCTGCGACCGGAAAGCGGTGGCCTCAGAACGGAAATCGCCTCCTTGTCCGATGCGACAAAGAGGCGATGAAAGTCATGGAAAGTGCTCGGCCCTACTCTCCGCACGGTTCTTCGGCCGCAGCGCCGATGCCGAACGTCGAAACGATTACCATCTTCTCGTCCACATTGTTCGGGTTGCTGATGATGACTCCGTATTCGCCCGGCTCGGGACGGTCGAAGGTCAGCAGATAGGAGCTTTCGCCATGTTTCTTGGCCGAAAACGGCAGGTAGTCCATGTCGTTGGAGGTGGCCGAGAAACTGCCGACCGCCGAGATCACGGCCGACCGCTGCTTCTTGTTGTTTTTCATCTTGAAGACCCGCACGATCGACATCGGATCGGTCCGGTTGTCCACGGCGCGCACCACCAGCGTTACCGGCTCGTCCTCTGCGAATCGTACCTGCGCCTGGCCTCCATTGACAACGATCTTCGTCTTCATCTTGTTCACGGCGAAGCCCGCGACATATACTCCCGCTCCCGTCTTGATCTTGACGTTGTTTTTTTCCAGTTTTTCGGTCGTTCCGTCCGTCCGGACAGCCAGGACCTCGCCCGAGAATTCGGGTTCGGGGATGCTTGCGCAAACGCCGGTGCAGATTCCCAGTGCGACCAGCATGAGGAGAATTTTTTTCATGGTTTCGATCTGTTTTTATGTTTCCCTACTCTGTAAGATTTTCGGGGACCTCTGGCGCTGCCGCAGATCGCCGGCCTTTCGCTTCGACTTCCGGCAGACGCGATGCTGACGGCGGACAGACAAATATAGTGAATTCCCCCCCCCTCCAAAATTTCGTCCGAGAAATTTTGAGTATAATTCCCAATATTCTGTAAATTAAAAAGATACGGATCGTCTGATCCGTATCTTTCTGATAGTAAATTCTTCTGAGGACTATACGATGCCACCTCCGCCATCGACCGTGAGGTACTGCCCCGTCACGTAGCTCGAAGCGTCGGACGAGAAGTAGAGGATCGTCCCGTTCAGCTCGCCGCGACGGCCGGGGCGGCCCATCGGATTGACCAGATTGTACATGCGCATGAACTCCTCGTTCTTGAAAAGGGTCCCCTCGGTCATCTCGCTCTCGAAAAGTCCCGGACAGACGGCATTGACCGTAATGCCGTCCACACCGTAGGAGGCGGCCATGCCGCGCGTCAGCCCCAGTACACCCGCTTTCGAGGCGTTATAGACGTGGCGGGCCAGCGCGGGGTGCTTGTCGGCGATGAAGGCGTTCACGGAGGAGACATTGACGATCCTGCCGTAGCGGCGCGCCCGCATGTGGGGAACCACGTATTTCGACATGAGGAAGATTCCCTCGACATTGGTATCCATGCCCCGCTTCCACTCCTCGGCCGACAGCTCCTCGACGGTGCCGCGCACGGCGACTCCCGCGTTGTTGAGCAGAATGTCGATGCGGCCGAACTCCGCGACGACCCGTTCGACCGCCCGGCGCACCTGCTCCTCGTCTGTCACATCGCAGCCGATGGTCAGCACGCGCCGCCCCGTCTCCGCGATTTCGGCGGCCACGGCACGCAGCTTCTCCTCCCGCCGTGCCAGCAGCGCTACATCAGCCCCATGACGCGCATAGGCGCGTGCGGCATCGGCACCCAGTCCGCTCGAAGCCCCGGTAACCAGAGCCACCTTTCCCGTCAGATCGAAGAATCGTTCCATAATCGAATTTTTTAATGATGAATAATCTGTGTTTCAGAACCGTTTGGTGTAGCTGTGGCAATAGGGCCGCGTCCCCCGGCGCAGGTAGTAGTCGCGATGATACTCTTCTGCCGGCCAGAATGTTCCGGCGGGAGTCACTTCGGTCACTACGTCGTAGCCGCGCCGGCGCAGGGTGTCGATCAGGCGTTCGGCCACCTCCTTCTGTTCGGGGGTCGTATAGAAGATCCCGGAGCGGTACTGGTCGCCCAGATCGGGTCCCTGGCCGTCGGCCTGCGTGGGGTCGTGGATCTCGAAGAAGAGCCGGGCGAGGGTTTCGTAGGAGACTTTCGCGGGGTCGAACGTTACCTCGACCGCCTCGGCATGTCCCGTGCGGTGGCCGCACACCTCCGCGTAGGTCGGCCGCTCCGTCCTGCCGCCGATATATCCCGGGCGGGTGGACAGCACTCCCTCCTGCCGTCCCAGCATGTACTCCACGCCACAGACGCATCCGCCGGCGAAGATCGACCGCTCCGTCGCGGCTTGCGGCCGGGTCTT
>JAIEHQ010000107.1 GCA_029065825.1 Alistipes sp. | reverse complement strand
GTTTTTCGGTCCTCGGAGGGATCGCAGCGGCAAAAGTACGAGATAAAACGATGCGGCACAATAAGTTACATTTCGATCACTCAGTAACCTTTTTGTCGGTTTTGCAGAGATTCAATCCGTTATGTCAGCGACTTTTTTTCATGATTTTAAAGTCCCGCTCCATTTGCATCCGAACGTTATAATCGCTTACTTTGCAGCCGCAACCGGCTTGTCCGACCGACATCGCAAAACGCCACGAACCATGAAGCAAACGCAACAAAAAAATTCGATCATCGAGATCTGTCCCGTCCGCAACGTCGTCGCCCGCTTCGGCGACAAGTGGTCGCTGCTGGTGCTGCTGCTGTTGCACGAGCAGGAGGTGCTGCGCTTCAACGAACTCTGCCGGCTGATTCCCGACGTTTCGTCGCGCGTGCTCTCGGGCACGCTCCGCTCGCTCGAGGCCGACTCGCTGATCGACCGCAAAGTCTATCCGGTCGTACCTCCGAAGGTGGAATATCGGCTGACGGAGACGGGCCGTTCGCTCGTTCCGCTCATTCTGCAGCTGACCGAGTGGGCGCAAACCCACATGCCCTCCATCATGCGGCACAGGGAGCTTTAGGCCCAGCGCAACGAGCGTATTATTTCAAACACAGGCGGCGGGGCTATACAATATCGCCCCGCCGCTTTTCGAAAACGGCATCCGCCGCCTTTGCACTTTTTCTTACGCTTCGTGCATCGCCTCTTTCAGGCGGAGGTGGATGCCCACTGCGGCAAGTGCTCCGTAGATCAGCGTCAGCCGCCACAGCATGCGGATCTCGGGCAGCACCTCGTCGAACGAAGCGCCCATGCTCTGAATGCGGATGAAGCCCTCCACACCGCTGCTGCTCGGCAGCAGCTGCCCCAACAGATACATCCAATCGGGAATGGCTTCGCGCGGAATGGAGGCACCGCTGAGCAGCAGGATCGGGATGGAGGTCCAGAGCAGCAGCATGATCGACTGTTCGCGGCAGCGAAACAGCGTCGAAACGGCGATGCCCAGTCCGATGCAGGAGAGCAGATAGGGAACCAGCAGTCCGATAAGAGCCCCCGTCGCCCCATTGGCCGGGAAATGGAACAGACGATAGTGCAGCCCCAGAATGTAGCACAGGGTCACGGCATAGACCGAGGCGTAAACGAACGCCTTGCCCGCCACCACCGGGAAAGTGGACATCCGCCGCCGTCCGGCGGGTATCAGTTTGCGGTAAAGTCCGAATTCGCGCCACGTACCGCCGATCATGCCGATACCGATGAGCATCGTCTGCTGGATGATGACCATGATGATCGCCGGCATGACGAACGATCCGTATCCCAGGTAGGGATTGAAGAGGTTGTGGCTCTGATAGATCACGGGCTGCGTCGTGGCTGTCGCCTGCGGAATGTTGGCGCCCTTGGCGATCAGCCGCTGAAACTCCACCATCGCACCCGTAGTGCCGATTCCCGACACCAGTTCCTGGAACACCTGACGGTACATCAGAAAGTAGCTGGCATCGACGTAAAGCGACACGACGGCCTGCTGTCCTCCGAGCAGCTTCTGCTCGTAATCGGCCGGAATATAGACCACGCCGTAGATCTCCCGGTCGAAGAAGAGCTTCTTGGCCTCCTCCATCCCCTCGGGCGCATAGGCCACATAGAGGTTCGGTCCCGCATCGAAAGTGTCGATCAGCTGGCGGCTGGTGGCGGTTTTGCTCTGGTCGATCACGCCGATCGGCACGTTGCGCAGCACCTGGTTGTCGTAGGCCAGCGAATAGAGCGTCGAATAGATCAGCAGCGCGAGAATCAGCACCAGAATAACGCCGCTGTCCGAGAAAACGGTGGCGTATTCGTTGCGGACGACACTGCGGAACTGCCCCCAGTAGGAGCTCATCTGCCTTGAAAAACGACTCATCGTTACAACCTCCCCCAATATTTTTTATCCGTGCAGATCGTACGCAGGTGCGGCAGACAGAGCAACGGAAGAATCACGAACAACAAAAGCATTCCCATATCGTGCAGGGAATAGAGCACCGGCGCACCGCGCATCGCCTGATCGACGATGATGTCGGTGTAGAAGGTAAAGGGAAAAATATTGCTGAACCACTGCATCGGCCGGCTCATGGCCATGATCGGAAAGGTCAGCCCCGAGAAGGTAAAGGCCAGCACCGAATAGCCGCCGCCGATCGAGAGCGACAGGCGCAGGTTGCTCAGCACCGTTACGATCATCGTTCCGATCGACTGATAGCTCAGAATGAAGAGCAGGTTGCTCAGCGTGATGACCGTGAGGCTGCCGTTGAGCGGCACCCCGACCACCTTGAAGACGATCAGCAGCATGATCTCCGAAATCAGAAACATGATCGTCGTGATGGGCAGGATCTTTCCCGCGAACGCCGCGAAGATCGACCCCCGCGCCGTATCGAGCCACTCCCGGGCCGTGCTGCGCTTCAGCTCCGTACCGATGGCGAAGATCGTCGCCATGATGGTAAAGATCAGAAGCATCATCGGCATGAAACTGGGCGAAAGGTAGTAGCCGTAGTTGATGTAGGGGTTGAAAAGCACGTGTTTGTCGAAGCGTACCGGCATCAGCTGCGCCATCGCCTGTTTTTCGGTCAGCCCCTGCTTGGTCAGCAGCTGGAGCTGGATGCCGCCCGAGAAGGTCGTGACGGCCGTCTGCAGATCTTTCGACAACAGACCATTGACCGTAATGTTGGTACCCGTAAGATAGGTCTCGATGTGCGTCTGCCGGTTGCTGAGAATCTCTTTCTCGAAAAAGGAGGGGATCAGCACGATTCCCATTACGCGTCCCTCGCGCATCAGCCGCTCCGCCTCGTCCATGCTCTGCACGCCGTAGGCGACGCGCGCCGTCGGGGTCGCGTCGATCATCTGAACGACCTTGCGCGAAAGCGAGGTGTTGTCCTGGTCGAGCACCGCGACCGGAATATCGCGCGCCACCCCTTTCTGCAACAGCAGCGCGAAGAAGCAGAACGCCGTCAGGGGCAATACGACCGTCAGCAGCCAGTACATAGGCTGCCGGACGATCCGCCCCGCCTCGCGCCGCAGAACGGCACCCGTGTTGCTGAAAAAGCCCTGCATAGCTCCCGTCGCGTTACTCGGCAATATCGTTCCAGTTTACCAGTACGCTCATGCCCGGACGGAGATGCTGCGCCTCCGAAACAGGTTTGGCCTTGACCGCAAAGGTCCGGATATCGAATCCGCCCTGCGTGCGCGTGGCGGCCCAGGTCGCAAAGTCGGCCTGCACGGCAATGTAGGTCACTTCCAGCTCCACGTCGTGTCCCAGCGCAGGCACATAGCCCGTCATCCGGGTGCCGACGTGAATGGCGGGCAGCAGGTCCTCCTTGATGTTGAAGGTTACCCACGCATCGTTCAGGTCGAGAACGGCCACCACCGGAT
>JAIEHQ010000106.1 GCA_029065825.1 Alistipes sp. | reverse complement strand
TGCCCCTCGACTTGCATGTGTTAAGCCTGCCGCTAGCGTTCATCCTGAGCCAGGATCAAACTCTCCATTGTAAAAAAGAATTTTTTAAATCTTAGCTCAATCTCAAAGGTATTGTTTGAAATCGATCCCGGATCAAACCGAGACCGGATAAAAACTTTGCTGCTCAAATCCCTCAAAGAACGTCGTCCTATATATCGCTATTTAGAACTTTCGCTTCATTCAACCGGCCTTTCAACCGGAAAGCGAGTGCAAAGATAAACTAAACTTATCCCTAATTCCAAATATTTCCGCAACTTTTTTCGAACTTTTTTACACACAAATCATCAACAACCTAAAAACCACACACTTATAAATCAACCGAAAACCAAGAAAAAACTCCCATAAAAGGGAAAAATCCCCCGAAATGCCCCTACCAGCGAGCCGAAGCAACAAACGAATAACAACAGAAAATAGCAGCGAAACGCACGAAAACACCCCCGTTGAAGAGAAACGCCCCGGCACTTTACACCGGGGCATTATATATATATAGGTATTTCCCCGAAAGATTCTACCGCCTATCGCGAGGCGCGAATCGTCCCGTCGTTCAAAAACGCGACATAATCGAAATCGTCAAGATAACGCCGCCCCGTAATTCCGGCATAACGCAACAGACGCCCCGGCTCGAAACGCGCCAGAGATGAGACTTTGAAAAAGAGCGGGTGCTCCAGCTCCGATGCCGGATACCCCAGAATTACCTTTCGGACAACAGGCAGCGCGGCGAAACGGTCGAGCAGCGAGCGGTCCAGCTCCTTGACGTGCATCACGACACACAGACGCTCGGGCCGCAACCGACGACTCCGCTCCCGCCACTTGCGCGCCGCCTCTTCGAAAGTGCGGTAATGCAGAAAGTGAAGCACGACCTCCGGATGCTCCCCATCTCCGGCCAGACGAGCGACCGGATATTCACGCCCGTCGCCCCGCAAGGCCGCACCGCACGCAAGAAGCTCCGCATCGCGGTAATAATCCAGCCCCGCGACATAATCGACAAAACCCTCGTTCGAATCGAAAAAGAGATTGACCGTCGGCGAATCGAAGCGCAACCGCAAATCGTGCGCCATCACACCGCCCACGCAGTCCGACGAGAGGATCGACCACTCCCGTTCGTGCAACTGCGCCGACAGCCGAAACCGGCGCAACTCGTGCAGCAGCCGCGCCACCCCACAGGCAACTCCGCGCCATGCCGTCCGCCATACAGCGGCTGCCCGCACGGCGATGCCTCCGCCCCGACGTTCCGCTCCCGCCATAGCCATCACGCAATCCGTTCGACCACAACTCCGGCATCCTCACGCAACCGCTCGATCAGGCGGTTGTTGTCCGTACGGGGCGGCACCTTGACCACCATCGTGGCCCGGAAAAGCATCCCCTCGCCGCTCAACACCTGCGGAACCACCTCGAACGAGACGACCTGACACCCTCCGGCCCGCAGTCTGTCGATCGCCGACCCGAGCGAGGTACGATCGGAGACCGTGAAGACCAGCGCCACGCGCCGCAGGCCGAGCGAATAAAAGAGCAGTCCGAGTCCCTCGAGCGCCACGAGCGTCAGCAGCGTCGCGGCCAGCGCCAGCCAATACATTCCGGCTCCGACCGCCAGTCCTATCCCGGCCGTCGCCCAAAGACTCGCCGCCGTCGTCAGCCCCCGCACGATCTGATGGTGGAAGATGATCGTACCGGCCCCGATGAAACCTATGCCGCTGACCACCTGCGCCGCAATACGGCTCGGATCGAACCGCATTCCGTCGTGCACGGCCAGAAATCCCTCGAACCCGTACTGCGAGACGATCATCATCAGGGCGCTGCCCAGCGCCACCAGGAAATGGGTGCGAAACCCCGCCTCCTTCTCCCTGTACTCGCGATCGAGTCCGATCATCGTTCCGCACAGCCCGGCCACTCCGAGCCTCCAGACAAAATCCCAAATCATCGCATCCGTCGTCATCTCTCCAGCGTTTTATCCATCCGCCGCGACCGCCCGCCCAACGGCGGGTATCCGGCGGCTTCTTCGCACAAAGATAGAATATTTTTCGACCTCCATTCGAATTTTATGCCCCGTTTGTGCTGCGGAACGGAATTTTTGTTATCTTTGCGGGCTATGTTTAACTAATTAACAATTTATTCTCATGCCTAAAATGAAAACGAATGCCGCTGCAAAGAAGCGTTTTTCTTTCACCGGCACAGGAAAGATCAAGCGTAAACACGCTTATCACAGTCACATCCTGACCAAAAAATCGACGAAACAAAAGCGTAACCTCTGCTATTCGGGCATTGTTTCCGCTGCCGACGAGGCAAAAATCAAGAACCTGCTGGTCAAGTAATTTTCCGACGGTTCACAATTATTAACCTCAGGACGAATCAGCCCCGAAGAACGTGAGAGAATCACGTCGCTGACAGTCCGTCAAAAACTTATTTACTATGCCACGTTCAGTCAATGCTGTTGCGTCTCGCGCAAGAAGAAAAAAGGTTTTGAAACTTGCCAAAGGTAACTTTGGTTCAAGGGGAAACGTCTGGACCGTTGCCAAAAACACGGTCGAGAAGGGTTTGCAGTATGCTTATGCACACCGCCAGCTCAAAAAGAGAACGTTCCGTTCGCTGTGGATCACGCGTATCAACGCCGCCGTCCGCGCCCAGGGAATGACCTACTCGCAATTCATCGGCAAACTCAACGCCAAGGGCATCGTCCTCAACCGCAAGGTTCTGGCCGACCTGGCAATGAACGAGCCGAAGGCATTCGAAGCAATCGTTAATGCAGTTAAATAGCGGATTGTCAGAAATATTACGCTTATCGCGCAACATTTCCGACAATCATGCAGTTGTAAAATAGCGCCGAGGGAATACCGAGGCAAACAACCGCAATCTCAGGCGGGGTTTCGATTAGCAAATCGCGACCTCGCCTGATTCTTTCGCATCCGCACCGCAGGTCCGTTATCGCAGATGCCCTTGCGCCGAACGCGCAGCTGAAGGATCGGCCCCGCTCGTCCGCGCTGCTCGGAAGCCGCTTCGCACGGCACGGGTACAAAAAAAGAGAGGGCAATCTTTCCCGACCGCCCTCATCCATTCTTTGCCTTCGGCCCCGCAGCGACTGACCCGCTACATGAAATTGGCCGAAATGTAATCGGCGAGCGAGAACTCCCGCTGCACCTCGGGCATTCCCACCGTACGCTCGACGGTCTCCAGCATCAGCGGCTGCCTCTCGGCGACCTGTCGCGTCAGGAAAGACTCGATCGCATCGCGACGCTCGTCCATCGGCGTGGTGGCAATCAGATGCGACGCTCCCTCCACCGAGTAGAAATAGTAGGGTGCCTCCATCCGGCGCAGCTGTCCGGCGATATACTTCGAACCGAAGAAGCCGACACCCCGCTCGCGGATCACGTCGTAGGGAACGTTCGAATCGGCATCGCCGTGAAACAGCATCATCGGGGCGGGCGCACTCTTCCATACGAGCTGTTTGTCCATCTCGAAGATCGCACCGGCGAAAGAGACGATGCCCGCATAACGGAAACCTTCCGGCAGATGCAACTGCGCCATGAGCGCATCGTTGCAAAGGTCGTACTCGCCCCGCAGCACGGTAACCGCCCCGGCACTCGACCCGCAGGCGACGATCTGCGAGGCATCCACGCCCCACTCCTGCGCCCGCTCGACAACGAAAGCCGTAGCATCGTAGAGATCCTCCACGGCCATCGCCACCGTCTGCGCCATGCCCAGCATCATCGCTTCGGGCGAAAGATCCCCGGCCTCGACCACCTTCTTGAGTCCGAGCCGGTAATCGATCGACACCACGTCGTAGCCCCGCTCCACCATGTGCTCGAAAAAGGGGAGATACTGCTCCGCATCGCGCTCGCCGGCCACGAAGCCGCCGCCGAACACGAACAGCAGACAAGGGCGCACCTGCCCCTTGTCGGACACGGCGACCGTATAGCGGTCCAGGTAGAGGCTGTCCGCCCCCTTGACGGCATAAAGTTCCGTCTGCTTCGAAATCGAGGCGGCCTGCTTGCCGCAGCCTGTCAGAAAAGCCGTCACGGCCAACAACAGATAAATCGTCTTTCTCATATCCTTTCAATTTAATACATAAACACCGACGCTCGCCGCGCCCCCGGGCATCCGCCCCGATTACCTCATCTCCTCATGGGCGAACCGCACGGCACGGTTCAGCAGATCCGCGAAATGCCTGGTCTTCCGAAACTCGTGCAGCGTATTTCCCAGCAGATTCCTGTCGCGCATGAAATCGGGAGAAACCCGCTCCGTAACATAAACCTCCTTCAGCTTCAGCCATTCGGCATAAGGCGTATCCGCATCGTAACCACGCGGCAGCCGCTTGAGTTTGTTCGACTCGTCGAGCACGAATCCTTCGGCCTCACGGATCGACGCTTCAAATTCCGCGCCATTCTCCGCGATCTCCTCCCGCACGCTGCGCAGCACCTCCGGCTGCGGACAGTGCAGTCCGGTAATCAGCAGGTGCCCCCGGGACCACGAACGCTCGTCCCATGCCGGTTCGACATGGAAATAATAGCCCGCATAGCCGCCCTTCTTCCCGTGCGGCGCGACGAACGCCCCCATGTGGGTCTTGTAGGGTGTCTTGTCCGCACTGAAACGGGTATCCCGATAGATCCGATACGTACAATCCTTTACCGTCAATCCCCGCACGGAGGGATCGAACGCGGCGATGCCGTCGATCAGCCCCGCCGTAAACTCCTCGAAACGGGACAAGGCCCGTTTGTACATCTCCTTATGAGCGTCAAACCAGGCCTTGTCGTTGTTTTCGTGGAGGAGCGTCAGAAATTCGACCACCCGCTCCATGGCACTACCAGGCGAAAAGCGGATAGCCGGCCATCATGGCATTGACCTCCTTGCGCACGGCTGCGATGTTCTCCTCGTTTTCGGGATCGCAAAGCACGCGGTCGATCAGCGCCACGATCTCGTCCATCTTGTCCTCCTTCAGACCGCGCGTGGTAATGGCAGGCGTACCGAAGCGCAGACCCGAAGTCTGGAAGGGCGAACGGCTGTCGAACGGCACCATGTTCTTGTTGGTGGTAATGTCGGCGGCGACCAGACACTTCTCGGCCAGCTTGCCGGTCAGTTCGGGGAACTTGGTGCGCAGATCGACCAGCATCAGGTGGTTGTCCGTACCCTCGGATACGATCTTGTAGCCGCGCTTGACGAACGCCTCGGCCATCGCGCGGGCATTCTTCTGCACCTGGGTCTGATACTCCTTGTAGGAGGGATCGAGCGCCTCGCCGAAAGCGACCGCCTTGGCTGCGATCACGTGTTCGAGCGGACCGCCCTGAATGCCGGGGAACACGGCCGAATTGAGGATCTGCGACATCATCTTGGTAACGCCCTTCGGGGTCTTGAGTCCCCAGGGATTCTCGAAATCCTTACCCATCAGGATGATACCGCCACGAGGACCGCGCAGGGTCTTGTGCGTGGTCGAGGTCACGATATGCGCATACTTGACCGGATTGTCGAGCAGACCGGCAGCGATCAGACCGGCCGTGTGCGCCATGTCGATCAGCAGCAGGGCACCCACCTTGTCGGCGATCTCGCGCATGCGCTTGTAATCCCACTCGCGCGAGTAAGCCGACGCACCGCCGACGATCAGTTTCGGCTTGTGCTCCATGGCCTTGCGCTCCATGTCGTCGTAATCCACACGCTCCGTCTTCTCGTTGAGCTGATAACCTACGGCCTTGAAATAGGTGCCCGACATGTTTACCGGCGAACCGTGCGAGAGGTGGCCGCCGTGCGCCAGGTCGAGTCCCATGAAGGTGTCGCCGGGCTTGAGCACGGCGAAGAATACGGCCATGTTGGCCTGTGCGCCCGAATGGGGCTGTACGTTGGCGTACTCCGCGCCGTAGAGTTTGCAGATGCGCTCGATGGCCAGGTTCTCCACCTTGTCCACCACCTGGCAGCCGCCGTAGTAGCGGGCGGCGGGATATCCCTCCGCATATTTGTTGGTCAAGACGGAGCCCATGGCTTCCATCACTTCGTCGCTGACAAAATTCTCGGATGCGATCAGCTCGATGCCGTGCATCTGACGGTTCCGTTCCTCGGCAATGAGGTCAAATACTTGCGAATCTCTCTTCATGATAGATTTGTAATTGGTAAAAGTTTTTACGTTTGTAAAGATAAGAACAATTTGCGAATAAACAAAAACTAAATATTTTTTAGTATAT
>JAIEHQ010000105.1 GCA_029065825.1 Alistipes sp. | reverse complement strand
GCCGTGCTGCTCGCCGTCGATGAGATCTTCTCGCTGGGCCTGCCGGAGGAGGAGCTGATCGACTGCGCCGCCGCGCTGGGCAGCGACACCGCCTTCTTCGTGCGCAACACGCCGCAGCTCTGTTCCGGGCGGGGCGAGGTCATGCGGCCCCTCGCGCTCGACCTGCGGGGGCTGTGGATCGTGCTGATCAAGCCCGAGTGCGGCGTATCGACCCGCGAGGCCTACGCCGGGGTGCGCCCCTTCCGTCCGGCGATTCCGCTCGCCGAGCGGATCGCCGAGCCGCTCGCATGCTGGCAGGAGTCGCTCAAGAACGACTTCGAACCCCATATTTTCGCGGCTCATCCCGAGATTGCGGCTGCGAAGCGGGTCCTGCTCGAACTGGGGGCGCTCTACGCTTCGATGTCGGGTTCGGGTTCGGCGGTCTTCGGGCTGTTCGGCGACGAAAAAAAGGCGCGGGGCTGTGCAGCCCTCACGCCTCTGATCTATGCGTTGTGATTCCCGCCGGTTCGGCGGACGGTTCGAGTTGCCGTCCGCAGCTTTCCCGTGTTCGGGCTATCGGTTCCCGCAGGATGCGAGCGGCATCTTGGCGATGCGCCGTTCGTGGCGGCCGCCCTCGAACGGGGTGACGAGGAACTCCTCGACGAACTCTACCGCCTGGTCGTTCGAGATGAAGCGGGCCGGCAGCACGATGACGTTGGCATCGTTGTGCTGGCGGGTCAGTCGGGCGATCTCCTTGTCCCACACCAGTCCGGCACGGATGCCCTGGTGCTTGTTCAGGGTCATGGCCATCCCTTCGCCCGAGCCGCAGAGTCCGATGCCCCGTTCGAGTTCGCCGCTCTCGACGGCCTCGGCCAGCGGATGCGCGAAGTCGGGATAGTCGATGCTCTCCTCCGAGTGACAGCCGAAGTCGAGCACCTCCCAGCCTTTGGCTCCGAGGTAACCTACTAAAAATTCTTTCATTTCATAGCCGGCGTGGTCGCAGGCGATACCGATTTTCTTCTCCATGATCGTATTCTTGTTTTTTCGTTCGTTTTCAACGGTTGTTCGTTCGCCCCGGCAATGCCCGGCCCGTATCCGGCCCGGCTTTCCGTCGCCGGACCTTGCGAGGGGCGCTTCGTATCGCCCAAAGTTACGAAAAAAGCGCGAATCGTTGCCGCTTTGTATGAATTTTGTTGGTGTCGGGGCATGAAAATCCTGGGAATAGCTGCGGGCAGCCTCGCGCTGACGCTGGGCATCGTCGGCATCTTCGTGCCGCTGCTGCCCACCACGCCCTTCCTGCTGCTCGCCGCCGCACTCTACCTGCGCTCTTCGCCCCGCCTGTACGACTGGCTTCTGAACCAGAAGTATCTGGGGACCTATATCCGCAATTTCCGGGAGCATCGGGCTATTCCGCTGCGGGCCAAGATCGTGTCGGTCGGTTTGGTCTGGCTGACGATCGGTTATTGCATTTTGCGGGTGGTCGATGCGTGGTGGTGGGCGCAGCTGGGGCTGTTGCTGCTGGCGGCGGGAATCAGTGCGCGGATCCTCACGTTCGCCACCTCGAAGCGTTGAGGCTGCCGTTGTGCCGTCGGAAACAAAGAACCCGCAGCGAAAACGGCTGCGGGTTCTGTTTTCCTTGTGCGGCGACTCAGGTCAGGTAGCGCTCCGCAACGCTGATGAGGAAACCCAGCAGCAGTGCGTTGAGCAGGATGACGGGGATCGCTCGTCGCTCCTTGCCCGTGAGTATCAGCACGACGGGCAGCGCCATCATCGTGGTGACGGCCATGCCGTCGGCCCACCAGGGCAGGCGGGGCAGGTCGCTGTAGAAGATCAGCACGCTTGCGAAGAAGTATTGCAGGAATGCCGAGAGGCAGGCGCGGAAGCCGACCCGTTGCGCGATCATGGGAATCACGTCGAGCGCTCCGGCGACTGCACCTGTGACGAGTGCTAAGGTAAGGCGGTCCATCGTTCGTTTTTTTCAACAGTCGTTTTCCGCCCCGGCGGCCTCCCGAACGGGATCGGGAGACGCTGCGCCGGGGCTTGTCGTGAGCGTCGGCTATTTGGCCGCCCGTTTGCGGTCGTTTTCGTGCAGCAGGATCTTGCGCAGACGCATGGCGTGGGGCGTGATCTCCACATATTCGTCCTCCTTGATGTATTCGAGCGCCTCTTCGAGCGTGAAGATGCGGGGCGGCGTGATGACCGCCTTGTCGTCCGAACCCGATGCGCGCATGTTGGTCAGCTGCTTCGATTTGGTCACATTGACCGTGATGTCGTTCTGGCGCGTGTGCTCGCCGATGACCTGGCCTTCATATACCTGATCCATCGGGGCGATGAAGAAGCGGCCCCGGTCCTGCAGCTTGTCGATCGAATAGGCGTAGGCCGTACCCGTCTCGCCCGAGATGATCGAGCCGTTCACGCGCATCTCGATATCGCCGGTCCAGGGTTCGAAGCCTTTTAGCCGGTGAGTCATGATCGCCTCGCCGGCCGTCGCGGTAAGCATGTTGGAGCGCAGGCCGATGATGCCGCGCGAGGGGATCGAGAATTCGAGGCGCGTGCGATCGCCGTTGGACTCCATGTTCGTGAGGGTGCCCTTGCGTTTGGTGGTCAGCTCGATGACCGTGCCCGAGTGCTCCTGGGGGCAATCGACCGTCATCTCCTCGATCGGTTCGCACTTGCGGCCGTCGATCTCCTTGACGATCACTTTGGGCTGGCCCACCTGCAGCTCGTATCCTTCGCGCCGCATGGTCTCGATCAGCACCGAGAGGTGCAGCACGCCGCGTCCGAAGACCACGAAACTGTCGGCGTTCAGACCCGGTTCGACCCGCAGCGCGAGGTTCTTCTCCAGCTCGCGGTCCAGGCGCTCCTTGATGTGGCGCGAGGTAACGTACTTGCCGTCCTTGCCGAAGAAGGGCGAGTTGTTGATCGTGAAGAGCATCGACATGGTCGGCTCGTCGATGGCGATCGGGGGCAGCGGCTCGGGGTTCTCGTAGTCGCAGATCGTGTCGCCGATCTCGAATCCCTCGATGCCGACCAGGGCGCAGATCTCGCCGCAGGGCACCGTCTCGACCTTCTTCTTGCCCAGACCCTCGAAGATCATCAGCTCCTTGATGCGGGCCTTCTGCATCGTCACGCCGTCGCGCTTGGCCAGCGTGACGTTTTGGCCGGCGCGCAGCTCGCCGCGCGTGACCTTGCCCACCGCGATGCGGCCGATATAGGGCGAAAATTCGAGCGACGTGACGAGCATCTGGGGCGTTCCCTCGACGATGCTCGGCTCGGGGATCTCGTCGATGATCGCGTCGAGCAGCGGGGCGATTGAGTCGGTCGGCTGGTTCCACACGTGGGACATCCAGCCCTGCTTGGCCGAACCGTAAACGGTTTTGTAGTCGAGCTGCTCTTCGGTCGCGCCGAGCGAGAACATCAGGTCGAAGACCTGCTCGTTCACCGCCTCGGGGCGGCAGTTGGGCTTATCGACCTTATTGACCACCACGATCGGCTTCTTGCCCAGCGAGAGGGCCTTCTGCAGGACGAAGCGGGTCTGGGGCATGGTTCCCTCGAAGGCATCGACCAGCAGCAGCACGCCGTCGCACATGTTGAGCACGCGCTCCACCTCGCCGCCGAAGTCGGCGTGGCCCGGGGTGTCGATGATGTTGATTTTATAATCTTTGTAGATTACCGATACGTTTTTGGAGAGAATCGTGATGCCGCGCTCCCGCTCCAGGTCGTTGTTGTCGAGGATCAGCTCGCCGCTGCTCTTGGCGTTGTCGCGCAGGACGTGGCTTTGCATGATCATTTTATCGACGAGCGTGGTTTTGCCGTGATCGACGTGGGCGATGATGGCAATGTTGCGAAGTTTTTGCATGTTGCGGATTTTAGACCGCAAAGGTAATAAATATCCGGGAAAATTGTACTACTTTTGTTTGTCGCCGTCTTTGCGGCGCTCCCCAATGGCATGGAGTGTACTTTCAATATCGAGAATCGGAGCCGCATCCACGTCGGTCCCTCGGCCGGTCTGCTCGACCGCCTGCTGCCCGAAGGACGGACGGCGGTGGTGATCGACCGTGCGGTCGCCGCACTTTATCCCGGGTGGACGGCAGGGCGGGAGTGTTTCGAAATCGAAGCCTCTGAGCGGCGGAAGACCCTGCGGACGGCCGAAGGGCTTTGCCGCCGGCTGATGCGGGCGGGGTTCGACCGTTCGGCCTTTCTGCTCGGCGTGGGCGGCGGTATCGTTACCGACATCGCCGGCTTCGTGGCCGCCACCTACCTGCGCGGCGTGCGTTTCGGCTTTGTGCCTACGACCCTGCTCGGGCAGGTCGATGCGGCCGTCGGGGGGAAGAACGGCGTGAATCTCGACCGCTATAAAAATATGGTGGGGACGATCCGCCAGCCGGAGTTCGTCCTTTGCGACCCGGCGTGGCTGGCGACGCTTCCCGAGAGGGAGTTCCGCTCGGGACTGGCCGAGGCGGTCAAGTCGGGCATCGTCGGCGACGCGGCGCTGTTCGCCCGCATCGAGGCGGCTGCTCCGGAGACCCTGCGCCGAGATACGGCGATGTTGCAGGAGGTTGTCGCGGGGGCCGTCGGCGTGAAGGCCGCCATCGTCGGGCGCGACGAGTCGGAGGCGGGCGAGCGGCGGCTGCTCAACCTGGGCCACACCCTGGGCCATGCGATCGAGCACTGCACGGACGACTTCTCGCACGGAGAGGCGGTGGCCGCCGGCATGGCGATGATCTCTCGCGCCGCCGTGCGCATGGGGCTGCTCGACGGGGCCGAGTGCGTGCGGATCGTCGGGCTGCTCGAGCGCTCGGGATTCCGGCTCGACCCTCGGGTGCCGCTCGACCGGCTGCTGCGCGCCGCGGCGAAGGACAAGAAGCGGCAGGGCGACGCGATACATGTCGTGCTGCCGCGTGCCGTCGGACGGTGCGAAGTGCGGCTCATGACCTTGCGCGAACTGGGGGGCGTGCTCGGATAGCGGTTCGGCAGCTCCCGGTTCCGGGAGAGTATGTCGGTTTTTTGTAAAAAACTGGAGGAGATCTGCGTGACGGGTCTCCTCTCTTGTCATTGCGGGGCGGTGTCTGTCCTATATTCTGTTGCGCAGGGTACGTTTGTCGAGCGATGCGGCGTAGGCCTCCCAGTCGTCGATGGTGCGGCGCGCGACCCCCGATTCGACTGCGGCGCGCGCGACGGCCGTCGCGACTGCGGCCAGCAGGCGCGGATCGAGCGGCTTGGGGAGCAGGTACTCGCGGCCGAAGCGGAGCGAGTCGAGCCCATAGGCCTCCAGCACGCTTTCGGGGACCGGCTCCTTGGCCAGACGGGCCAGGGCGCGGGCCGCTGCGAGTTTCATCTCCGTGTTGATCGTGCGGGCCCGCACGTCCATCGCACCCCGGAAGATGTAGGGAAAGCCGAGCACGTTATTGACCTGGTTGGGGTAGTCGGAGCGTCCGGTGGCGAAGATGATGTCGGGGCGCGAGGCCATGGCCTCCTCGTAGCCGATCTCCGGCGTGGGGTTGGCCAGTGCCAGCACCAGCGGGTCGGGAGCCATCGTGCGCACCATCGCGGGGGTAAGCACGCCTGCTGCGGAGACTCCGAGAAACAGGTCCGCACCGTCGAGCGCCTCGGCCAGCGTGCTGATCGGACGGTCGGTGGCGAACCGGCGTTTGACGGGGTTGAGGTCGGTGCGCCGGGTCGATACCACCCCCTTGCTGTCGCACAGCACCATGTTTTCGCTGCGGATGCCGAGCGAGAGGAAGAGGTGGGCCGACGCGATGGCCGCGGCTCCCGCGCCGTTGATGACGATGCGGACCCGGTCGGGGCGCTTGCCGGCGATTTCGAGTCCGTTGATGAGCGCCGCGCCCGAGATGATGGCCGTGCCGTGCTGGTCGTCGTGCATGACGGGGATGTCGAGTTCGTCGCGCAGCCGTGTCTCGATCTCGAAACATTCGGGAGCCTTGATGTCCTCGAGGTTGATGCCGCCGAAAGTGGGGGCGATCGCCTTGACCGCCTCCACGAAGCGGTCGGGCTCCTTCGCGTCGATCTCGATGTCGAATGAGTCGAGGTCGGCGAGCGCCTTGAAGAGCATCGACTTTCCCTCCATGACCGGTTTGCCGGCCAGCGGACCGATGTCGCCCAGCCCCAGTACGGCCGTGCCGTTCGAGATGACGGCGACCAGATTGCCTTTGGCCGTGTATCGGTAGGCGGCCGCCGGGTCCTGCCGGATGGCCAGTGCCGGGGCCGCCACGCCCGGGGAGTAGGCCAGCGAGAAGTCGTACTGGGTGGAGTGGGGTTTGGTCGCCCGTATCTCTATTTTTCCGGGGCGCCCCTCTGCGTGGTAGCGCAGCGCCTCTTTTTCGTAGTCGGGTTTCATGGAAGTGCTGTTTTTGGTGTTTTCGGGCGTACCGATGCAAATTCCGCACCTTTTTTGTCGTCGCGGCGCACGATGCGGGGACGGATGTGCGAAGCGCCCCGGACCGAAACAGCTTCGGCCCGGGGCGCTCGTTGCCTCGCGGGGGTGTTACTTCTCCTGCGCGGGGATCTCCCGCACCTGGGCGGGCTTCTTGTCGATGTAGCGGGGGAAGCGGAACAGGGGCATGCCGAGTGCCATGCCCGCATGTACCGTTCCTTCGATTCCGAACGATCGCAGGAAGCGCCCCTTGCGGTCCCGGGCGAGTGCCGAGAGCAGGAATCCGGTGTATATCTGACTTACTCCCAGGCACTCGGCCATGAGCGATCCGTTCTGGTAGGCGAGGTTGGCATCGGCCGCGCCGAACCGGTTCGAACGGGGCGTGTGGATGAGGATGAGTGCCTGTGCCTCGCGAAGAATCGGATCGCGGCCTTCGGTGTACTCCCGCATCAGGCGGTGGAAGGCGGGGAGGTAGGCGTAGAGTTCGGGTTTCAGACGGCGCAGCAGCGGCCGTACGAGCGGGTGCTCCAGCTTGCGGACGATACCCGAGAAGGTGTCGATCGTGAAGCGGATGAGCCGGTCGAGTGCGGCGCGGTCGGTTATGACCGTGAAGGCTACCTGCTGGCGGTTGCTGGCCGTCGGTGCCCGGTGGGCCGCTTCGACGATCTGCCGGAGCGCCTCGTGCGGTACGGGGCTGTCGGAGAGGGCGCGGTTCGAGCGGCGGGCGCGGCAGAGGAGGAGCAGCTGCTCGGGTGCGGGGAGCTGCGCGGGGTCGATGGCATGGACCTTCTCCGGAGGAAAGTGGCTGTGGAGGACCGATCCGGTGGGGCAGACCGCGACGCAGTGGCCGCACGAGATGCAACTTTCCGGATATTGGAGTGCGATTGCGGCTCCCGCCTGGCTCTGGGTCATGATCCGGCCGGGGCACACTTTGACGCATTTGCCGCAGCGGATGCAGCGGGCGGTGTCGATGCTGAGTTGTATTGCCATTCTGGTGTGGTTATGGAAGTGTCCGAATCCACCTCGGGGGCTTTTGCCGGGACCCGGCGGGGTTGCGGAGGCAGGTCGGGTGTGGGTTTGCTTATAGTATTGGCGGTCTTCCCGGTTTTTCAGAACAGCCGCCCCTCGTCCGCTCCCGGGAAGGCGGCTCCCATGTGGCGGTAGGCCGTCTCCGTCGCCTCGCGTCCCCGGGGGGTGCGCTTGATGAACCCCTCCTTGATGAGGAACGGCTCATAGACCTCCTCGACCGTGCCGGCATCCTCGCCGACGGCGGTGGCGCGGTCTCTTATACGCATCTCCGAGCCCACGAGACATCTCAGGAGAGCGTATGCCGTCG
>JAIEHQ010000104.1 GCA_029065825.1 Alistipes sp. | reverse complement strand
GCTGGTTCTTCAGGTTGTTCTCGACCTGCTTGGCCTGCTGCTCCATCTGGACGAGCTTCTGGTTGCGCTCGTTGCATTGGCGCTCGTGCTCGCTCTTGAGCTGAATGAACTTCTCCTTCGCCTGGAGGATTCTCTCTTTCTTTATCATTTCGCCTTCCGCCTCGGCCTCTTTGCGGGCCTTTTCGCGCAGGGTCTTGACCGTCTTCCTGGTAATGTATTTGGTAACCAAGATATAAACGCTCACACCCGCCACTGCGGAGAGGACACTCGATAATACAATGGCTGTCATCGTTTCAGTGTGTTGTTATGGTTAAGTTAATAATTAATAAATTCAATAAAAAAACCCGCATAGGATTCCTTGTCTTGTTTGACGAATCTGCAAGATCTGTCAAATGTGGGGGCTCCCGAAAATCGCAACCTTCTACCGGTAAGCCGCAGCCTACACTCCCTGGGGAGTTGAAGCCTGGTTTTGACAGTGGCGAGTTGCCCCAATGTAAAAATTGTTCAGTTTCGCAAAGCTTAAGGAATCTATGCGGGTAGATTTTCCAAAATATGTAAAAGAACATGTTCGTCCTATCTGCGGCACCGGGCGGGCGGACTTTTCCGACCCTCCGTTCCGCCCCGGACCGCACGGGCGGCCGGATTATCTCTTCGACTCTCTGTCGATCCGGTTCAGGTAGCCGTCGATCCGGCTGCTGATCGCCTCCAGCCGCTTCAGATCCTCGTCGCCCACCTCGCGGCCCCGAACAAACGAGACGTTCGATATGGCCAGCTGCAGGGCGGTCATCGCCAGGCAATCGCGCACGGAGAATTCCTCGTACTTGGCCTTCTCGAATCGCGTCACATAGGCGTTTACCTCCCGCTCGGCCAGGCGGTAGAGTTCCTCCTTGTCGGCGAGCGACTGCTCCTCGTCCGTCTCGCTGGTCAGCGTGAACGAATAGCTTTTACCCGCGATCTTGAGCTTTATCGCCTGTTTTCTGGCCATAGTGGGCGCCCTTTTCTTTGTTCGGTTCGAATATCGTCGGCAGTCGTCGTCGCCGGCTTCTGCCGTCATCTGTCACATCACTCCTCCCCAGGATCGTCATCGGTCCGATCGGGTCTATACAGCAACGCGATACATCGGTCCACCTCCCGCATTAGACGGTTTACCCGTGCGATCGCCTTGCTCCGATCGGGTGCATCCCCCTGAAGGCTCCGGCTGAGCTGCATGCAGTCCAACTCCTTCTCGAGCTCCCGGACGCGCTCCTGCAGCCGTCGGTTTTCACGACGCAGACCGTCCCGCTCGGCGGCGGTCTCCTCGCTGAGGAGCGTCAGCCGGCGATGGTCGTCGATAAGTTGTCCGATCTGCGCTTCGAGATCGTTTATGATCTTTTTTTCGGCCATCGTCCTTCGTGAAGCACCTTTCTCCTTTCCAAAGGTAGATAAAAAACGGTAATCCGCAAAATTTTATTTCGCCGCCACCTCGGCATACAGATCGTAATCCTCTGCTGCCGTGATGCGTGCCCGATAGAAACAACCCCGCCGCAGGCGCCGCCCGCCCGCCGGAATCAGAATCTCCTGATCCACCTCGGGAGAATCGTACTGCGAACGCCCGACGTAAAAATCGCCCTGACGCGAGTCGATCACGACCTGCTCCAGCCGGCCGATGCGCGCCCGGTTGTTCTCCAGCGCGATCCGGTTCTGAAGCTCCATGACCCGTTCGGCACGCTGCTGCTTGACCTCCGGGGGCACGTCGTCGCGCAGGTGTTCGGCCGAATAGGTCCCCTCCTCCTCCGAGTAGGGGAAAACCCCGAGCCGGTCGAACCGCACCTCGCGCACGAACTCCAGCAGCTCCTCGAAATCGGCCTCCGTCTCGCCCGGATAGCCCACCAGGAGCGTCGTGCGCAACGCCACGTCGGGAATCGCCCGCCGCAACTTCTCGATCAGGGCATAAGCCTGCGCCTTGGTGTGGCGCCGCTGCATGGCCGCGAGCTGGTTGTCGGAGATATGCTGGAACGGGATGTCGAGGTATTTGCAGATCTTCGGCTCGCGGGCCATTACCTCGATAACCTCGTCGGGGAAAGCCGTCGGATAGGCGTAGTGCAGCCTGATCCAACGAAGCCCGTCGATCCGGCAAAGCGCCTCGAGCAGCTCGGCCAGCCGGCGGCGGCCGTAGAGATCGAGTCCGTAATAGGTCGTATCCTGTGCGATGACGATCAGTTCGCGCACGCCGGCCGCAGCGAGCTTGCGCGCCTCCTCCAGCAGCTCCTCCATCGGCACGGAGCGATGCGCCCCCCGGATCAGGGGAATGGCGCAGTAGCCGCACTTCCAGTTGCACCCCTCGCCGATCTTGAGGTAGGCGTAGTGACGGGGCGTGGTCTGCCACCGGTCGGTGGCCAGTTCCGGCCGGGGATCCGCCCCCAGCGCCCGCACGATCCCGTCCCAGTCCTTCGCACCGAAGAACTCATCGACCTCGGGCAGTTCGGCGCGCAACTCGTCGGCATAGCGCTCGCTCAGGCAGCCGATCACGAACAGGCGCTCGATCCTCCCCGCCTGCTTGGCGGCGGCGGCCTCCAGGATCATGTCGATCGACTCCTGCTTGGCATCGCCGATGAAACCGCAGGTGTTGATGACCACCACTTCGGCATCCGTGCGGTCGCTGTCGCTGGCAAGCGCATAGCCCGCCGCCGCGAACCGGGCCATCAGGTGTTCCGAATCGACCGTATTCTTCGAACAGCCGAGGGTTATGACATTTATTTTCTTCATAATGATTCTTTTAATCCGGCGGTTCCGCCAACTGCCGCCGCGCTATTTCCGCTCCTCTCCGAACAGCGCCCGCACGAACTCCCGGCGGTCGAACATCTTGAGCTGATCGATCCCCTCGCCGATGCCGATATAGCGGACCGGGATGCGGAACTGATCGCTGATGCCGATCACCACGCCGCCCTTGGCCGTACCGTCGAGCTTGGTAATGGTCAGCGACGTGACCTGCGTGGCCTGCGTGAACTGCCGGGCCTGCTCGAAGGCGTTCTGTCCCGTCGAGCCGTCCAGCACGAGCATTACCTCCTGCGGTGCCGAGGGGATGACCTTGGCCATGACGTTGCGGATCTTCGTCAGCTCGTTCATCAGGCCGATCTTGTTGTGCAGCCGGCCCGCCGTGTCGATCAACACCACGTCGGCCTTGTTGGCGACGGCCGACTTGAGGGTGTCGAAAGCAACCGATGCCGGGTCGGAACCCATCTCCTGACGAATCATCGTCGCCCCGGCCCGCTCGGCCCAGACGGCCAGCTGGTCGATCGCCGCCGCACGGAACGTGTCGGCCGCACCGATATAGACTTTCAGCCCCGCACGGGTCAGCTGCGCGGCGAGCTTGCCGATGGTGGTGGTCTTGCCCGCGCCGTTCACGCCGACGACCATGACCACATAGGGCACCCCCTCCTCGACATCGAGGCCGAAATGCTCCGTCGTGCGGTGCGACTCCTCCATCAGCTGCGCGATCTCGTCGCGCAGGATCGACTGCAGCTCCGCCGCGTTCATGTATTTGTCCCGTGCCGCACGCGCCTCGATCCGCTCGATGATCTTCACGGTAGTCTCCACACCCACATCGGAGGTAATGAGCACCTCCTCCAGGTTGTCGAGTACCTCGGCATCGATGGTCGAACGGCCCGCCACCGCACGCGCCAGTTTCGAGAAAAGCCCCGACTTGGTCTTCTCCAGCCCGGAGTTCAGCTCCTCCTGCCGGCGCTCGGGTTGCGGCTGCTCCTCGCGCGCGCCGTCTGCCTGCGGCACCTGGTCAGGCTGCACCTGCGTCTCGGCGGCCGCCTGCGTATTCTGTTTTTTCTTGAAAAGATCGAAAAAGCCCATAGTTCAAAAAGAAAAAGTCCGACACGCAAAGATAGCGCAAACCGCCGACCCGACAAAATTTATTTCGACGGGCGAGCCGCACACCCTATCGGTCCGCCCCGGGCGCGATCTCCTTTTCGAACAGGGCGAGCGTCACGCCTCCGATGCCGTTGAAATCGCACGCCACCCTCCCGGCCTCGCGGTACCCCAGCCGGGGATAGAGCCGCATGGCGCTGCGGTTCCGGACCTGCGTATCCAGCCTGCAGGCGGCGCATCCCCGCTCGCGGGCATACTGCTCGTAGAAGGCCACGAACGCGCGCCCGATTCCGCCTCCCGACCGTGCGGGATCGACCACCAGCGTGTGGAGCACCATGACCTGCCCGTCGGGAAGCTCCGCCGCCCAGCGTCCGCCGGCATAGGCCGGCAGCTGGCTCCGGTTGATGACTGCCGAAGCGAGGATCTCCCCCGCATCGTCCCAGACGAACAGATCGCCCCGATCCAGCGCCTCGCGGGCCGTCCGGACGGTGGGATAGACACCCCGCCGCCAACCGACCGAGCACCGGCCGGCCTCCTCCTCGTCATGAATCCGGGAATAAATCCGTGCGACGGCCTCCACATCCGCCTCGTCCGCCCGACGAATCCTGTTTATGTCGTTCGAAATTTTCAAGAATGCCTTTTCCATTCGGTTATCTGGTTACCTCCTCGGTCTGGTGGAGCGTGTCCACCGTCATGACACCCCGGCGCACGTTGCGGCTGAAATTGTAGCTGAGCGAAAACATGCAGGAGAGGTTGCGGCCTCCTTTCAGCTGCCGGAAAACAGAATGATAGGAGCCGTCCCAGCGCGTGGTAGTCTGCCGGAGTTTGGTCATAACGATATTGTTCACGTCAAGAGAAACGTACAGTTTGTTCTTGCAGAATGACTTCGAGATTCCCGCACCCAGTCCGAAAGAGCCGTTCTGCCAGGTTTCCAGACGCTTCTGCGGCAGCTCTCCGTTTGCCGCCACACGCAGCTCCATCGTCGGCAGCAGCTGGAAGTGCAGCCCCAGGCCTGCATCCCCGCCTCCGGCGCTGTACGATGCCTCCCAGTCGCCGTCCACCTCCGAGCGGTACCAGTATCCGTGCACGAAGGCATTCAGCCGGAGCCATTCGGTAACGGGGGTGTTGTAGCCGACCCACAGATTGTGGGCCGTGCCGCGCTCGCCATTGACCGGCATGGTGTAAACGACGTTCGGATCGTCGGGATCGAAAAAGGTCATCCGCGCACTTCCGCGAGACCACGTAAAACCGTAGTTAAGCGTCAGCCTGTTGCGCAGCGTATAGCTCAGGTCGATGTCGTAGCCCCAGCCCGGTTCGAGACGCTCGTTGCCCGTGTAATAGCTGTACTGCGACTGCCACACCCGCCGGGGACTCAGGTCGTCGTTGTCGGGAAGCCGGTCGCTGTACCGCGAAAAGTCCAGATTGATGTTGGTGCCCTTCTCCTCGTTGAACGTATAGCTCAGGCTCAACTCCGGGAACAGCCGCCAGTAGTCGCGATGATCGTAGCCCGTATCCCCGGCATTGCGGTAGGAGATGCGGTCCCACTGAAAGCGCAGGCCGACGCTGTATGCGAATCTGCCGTAGCCATCGTCCCAGATGGCGTAGGCCGCACCGCTCTGCGTGCGGTCGAGGAACTGCATGCTCGTCTGCGGGTCGGGGACCCACTGCCCGTCGAGGCGGTTGTGCACGCGGTTGTCGTTGTCCGCATACCAAAGATCATAACGAAGACCCGCACGGAGCGTCCGCTCGTCCGAGAAGTTTTTGGTCAGGTCGAGCCGGCCCAGCACCGAATGCCCCAGATATTCGTAGCACTCGCGCCGCAGCTCCGAGGCGAAAGGCTCCGCATCCTCCGACGTGCGGTAGTCCCGCGTATCGTAGTCGTAGTTCCTGTCCACGTTCCGGTGCAGGTAGCTGGCCTTGAAGGTCAGTTTCGAGGCCAGCGAGTCGAAGCGGAACACGTAGTTCAGCGAGGCCTGGTACTGGCGGTTGAACACCTCCCCGCCGTAGCGGTAGAGCGTATATTGCTCCGGAAGCGCCGGCGCAGCATCCGGATTCAAGGCAGATGTCGTGGTATGCACCCGGTTCGACGGATCGCTCCGCCCGAAAAAGAGCTGACCGCCCACTCCGAGCGTATGGCGGTCGTCGATATCATAGACCAGGCTCAGCAGTTCGTGGATATTCCGGCTCCGGCTCCGGCCGTTATCCTCGGAGACGAGCAGCTGACCCGTGTTGCGGAACTCGGAGCGGATGCGGTCGAGCGTCTTGCCCTCTCCGTATGCTCCCTGAACATAATTGTATATGCCCAGATTCTTGTA
>JAIEHQ010000103.1 GCA_029065825.1 Alistipes sp. | reverse complement strand
ACGGTGGTCAGCCCGATGCCGAGGCGGTCGGCGATCTGCTTGTTGAGCAGCCACCGGGCGATGAGCGTCAGCACCTCCGCTTCGCGGGGGGAGAGCTGCTCGCCGGTTCTGCGGATCGCCGCGTCGGGGCGGGGCAGCGCATGGTCGGCCCGGGCGGCCTCGCTGCGCAGGCGCAGCAGGTCGCGGATGATGCGCTCCTCGCCGCTGCAGATGTCGATCTGCCGCAGGGGAGCCAGCGGGGAGGGGATGCCCCGGCCCAGCAGAATCGTCTTCTGGCTCCGTTCGAGAAAGAACGTCCGGTGGCGGAGGAAGAGCTGCATGGCCGCGAAGTAGTGGAAGAAGCGGTCGGGATTCCCGGCGATCAGGTCGTCGAAATCGTCGAAAACGGCGATTTCGGCCGGAGGACCCACTTTCTCGAGGATCGTGCGGAATCCCAGCCCTGTCAGGATGTTGGGCGTGATGACGGCGATGGCGGGTTTCATCGGCGGGGCGGAGTCATTCGTGGTGGTAGGGTTCGTTGCGCAGGATCGTGAAGGCGCGATAGACCTGTTCGGTAAGGATCGCGCGCACGATCTGGTGGGAGAAAGTCATGCGCGAGAGCGACAGCTGCGCGTCGGCACGGGCATAGACCGCCTCCGAGAAGCCGTAGGGGCCGCCGATGACGAGCACCAGGCGGCGCAGTCCACTCGCCAGCCGTTTCTGGAGCCAGTCGGCGAACTCCGTCGAGCGGAACTCGCGGCCCCGCTCGTCGAGCAGCGCGACGTAGTCGCCGTCGGAGATCTGGCGCAGGATCTGCTCCCCTTCGGCCGTCCGCTGCTGCTTTTCGGAGAGGTTGCGGGTGTTCTTCACGTCGGGCAGCACCGTCATGGCGAAGCGGCAGTAGTGGTTGATCCGCCGGGCGTAGAGCGCCACCAGCGCCTCCACTTCGCGCGAGTCGGTCTTCCCGACCACGAGCAGTTCGATATTCACGGTCGGCGGAGTGTTAGTTGCGGCCGATTTCTGGCAGTTCGAAGTCGGTGTTCCACTCCCCGTCGGCATCGGAATAGACGATCGGCCGCAGGGATTCGGCCTCTTTGAGCCATTGGTAGGCCTTATACATGTTGTAGCCGTTGCCCGAGGCGTTGCCGGGGGCGAATCCGACGATGCAGGTGTGGGTGCGGCAGCGGTGGTACATGGCCCGCACGCGGTCGAGGTACTCGGCCGTCAGCGCGGGGTCGTTGCTCGGGGTGCCTCCCACGCGGCGGTCGTCGCGGTGCGACGGAGCGTCGATGCCCGCGCAGTCGATCACCGCAAGTCCCAGGCCGTCGCAGAGGGCATAGAACCAGTCGGGCTGGGGCTGCGAGGGGAGCAGGAGATTGACTCCCTGCCTTTTGAGCGTTTCGAGCTGCTCGCGGGTCACTTTCGCGTCGGCTCCCGCATCGCAGCGTCGGGCGACGACCGGGCGTTCGCCGTCGAAGTAGCGGAGCGTCCCCTCGGCCGTCAGCCGGGGCCGGGCGAAGCCCACGCGGAAGGGGATGTACTCGCGGAAGGTGCCGTTGCGCTTGGTGTAGAGCATCACGCGGTAGAGCGGGGAGGAGTCTTTGCCGCCCCAGGCGTTCGCGTCGGTGTGGTAGATGCAGGGCGTGAAGCGTACCGTGTCGAGCGAACGGCCGGCCACGGTAAACTCATTGACGCTGTAGTCGAGCAGTTTGCCCGAGGGGTCGTAGATGTCGTATCCGACCGTGATCGTCTCGTCGTAGTTGTAGCCGTTGCGCAGCACCACTTCGAGGTCCAGTATGCCGAACTTGCGCGTGGGGTCCGGTTCCAGCGAGACGTCGAAGTCGTAGATGCTTCGTTTCTCCTGGGCGAAGAGGTAGCTGTTGGTAAAGGGTTTCACGGGTGCGGCGCTGAGTCGCTCCTGCAGCTGGGGGGCGGTGCTTTTGTGGAGTTCGAGCAGCAGCAGGTTCGCTCCCTGGCGGATGTAGGGACTCAGGTCGAAGTCGGCAGGAGAAAAGGGGTCCTCGACGACGGCTACCTCGCGGCCGTTTACCGAGAGGGTATAGGCCGTGCCCGCGTTTTCGAGGTGGAGATAGACGAACGAGTCGAGCCAGGCGTTGGGAATCTCCACCGTCTCGCCCAGACCGAGGATCTCCTCTCCGTCGCTCAGCAGGCGCGGCTCGAAGGTGCGGTACTTGTCGATGTTCCGGCGGGTGCGTCCGTCGGCCTCCTCGCGGGTGTCGAAGGGGATGAATTCGGTGCGGTAGATGCGCGCGTCGCTCTGGGCGCGGAGTCCGGCGCAGCAGCAGAGTGCGGCGATCGAGAGTATGAAGCGTTTCATTTCGTCGTATGGTATGTGTTCGTGAACGGACAAAGGTACGAATAAGCGAGTGCAAAAGCAAGTTTGCTCGCATTTTGCCGGGCGGGAGTGTCTGAGAAGCAGGCGAAGTGCGGACAAGCCGGCCGCTAAACCGGATTCGTGCGCGTGTTGTTTCGAGGCGGCTGCGGCTGCGGCGGACAGTCTGCGGTGCCGTTTCGCGGCGTGCCGTTTTGATAAGTCGCAAATATGTCCTATCTTTGTCTGTCTGTGAAGGAAAATCAAAACAAAAGAGATATAAGGAAACGTATGAAAAGCATGAGAATCGTAGAGTTGCTGCAAATGCCGGCTGCCGATGCCGACGTGACGGTCAAAGGTTGGGTCAGAACCAAACGCGGAAACAAGAATGTGGCCTTCATCGCCCTGAACGACGGTTCCTGCGTGCGCAACATGCAGGTCGTGGTCGATCTGGCGAAATTCGACGAGGAGCTGCTCCGCCGCATCACCACCGGAGCCTGCCTGCGTGTGGACGGCCGTCTGGTCGCCTCGTGCGGTGCGGGGCAGGGTGTCGAGGTGCAGGCCGACCGGATCGAGATCTACGGCATGGCCGATCCCGAGAGCTATCCGCTGCAGAAGAAGGGCCATTCGCTCGAGTTCCTGCGCGACATCGCCTACCTGCGTCCGCGCACCAACACTTTCGGTGCGATTCTTCGCATCCGTCACGCGATGGCTTTCGCCATCCACAAATACTTCAACGATCGGGGCTTCTACTACCTGCACACTCCGCTGATCACGGCTTCGGACTGCGAGGGTGCCGGCGCCATGTTCCAGGTTACGACCCTCGACATGAACAACCTGCCCCGCACCGAGGAGGGTAAGATCGACTATGCGCAGGATTTCTTCGGCCGTCAGTGCAGCTTGACCGTCTCCGGTCAGCTCGAAGGCGAGCTGGGTGCCCTGGCTTTGGGCCGCATCTACACCTTCGGTCCCACGTTCCGTGCCGAAAACTCGAACACGCCGCGCCACCTGTCGGAGTTCTGGATGATCGAACCCGAGATGGCCTTCTATGAGCTGGAGGACAACATGGAGCTGGCGGAGGATTTCCTCAAGTACCTGATCCGCTATGCGCTGGAGAATTGCCGCGAGGATCTGGAGTTCATGGACAAGATGTGGGACAACGGCCTGATCGAGCGGCTCGATTTCGTTCTGGCCAACGACTTCAAGCGGCTGGATTACACCGAGGGTGTGGAGATTCTCAAGGCCTCGGGCCGCAAGTTCGAGTTCCCGTGCGACTGGGGCTGCGACCTGCAGTCGGAGCACGAGCGCTATCTGGTCGAGGAGCACTTCAAGCGTCCGGTCATCCTGATCAACTACCCCAAGCAGATCAAGGCCTTCTACATGAAGCAGAACGAGGACGGCAAGACCGTCCGGGCGATGGACGTGCTCTTCCCGAAGATCGGCGAGATCATCGGCGGTTCGGAACGCGAGGCCGACTACGGCAAGCTGCTCGCCCGGGTCGAGGAGCTGGGTATGAACAAGGAGGAGCTTTGGTGGTACCTCGACACGCGCCGCTGGGGTTCGGCCCCGCACTCGGGCTTCGGCCTGGGCTTCGAGCGCCTGCTGCTTTTCGTGACGGGCATGGCGAATATCCGCGACGTGATTCCTTTTCCGCGTACACCGAAAAATGCTGAATTTTAATGCGTTGAATTTTTTGAAAAAACATTTCTCCCGTCCGAAGCTCGTTTTCGGGCGGGAGTTTGTATGAGAATGGCCCCGTTTTTGCAATAAGGTACATTGCAATCAACAGAATGAGGAACTACCGCGTCCGGATCGCTTCGGGCGCGGATAAACGGAAAGAGAAACTATGTCAATCACGCAGAAGCAGGTACTGACCTTACAGCAGAAGTTGTCGCCCCAGCAGATCCAGATGATCAAGTTGCTGGAGCTGCCCACCATGCAGCTCGAACAGCGTATCAAGCGCGAGATCGAGGAGAATATCGTGCTGGAGGAGGACGAGCACGCCTCCGACGAGGAGCCGCAGCAGATCTCCGTCGAGGAGTATCTGCGCGAGGACGACACCCCCTCCTACAAGAGCCGCATCAACAACATCTCGAAGGACGACAAGCCGCGCCAGGCACCTCTGGCCGGGGGCCGGACGCTGCAGGAGTATCTGGTCGAGCAGCTGGGCTACCGCAACCTTTCGGAGGAGGAGATGCGGCTGGCGGTCTATCTGGTGGGCAGCATTGAGGAGGACGGCTACCTGCGCCGCGATCTGGAGACGATCGCCGACGACGTGGCTTTCGCGCTCGGCATCGACGTTACGGCCGAGCGGCTCGAAGGGCTGCTGCGGGTGATTCACGATCTGGAGCCTGCCGGCGTGGGTGCCCGCAACCTGCAGGAGTGCCTGCTGCTGCAGATGGGGCAGCAGCGGCTCGACACCCCGGCCCGCAGGCTGGCGCTCAAGATTCTGAAGAACTATTTCGACGAGTTCGTCAAGAAGCACTACGAAAAGCTGATGGCGCGTCTGCAGGTCTCGCGCGACGAGTTCCGCGAGGCGATCGAGGAGATACGCCGTCTTTCGCCCCGTCCGGGCAACCTCTATTCGGAGGGGGGGACGGATACCACGCCCTACATCACGCCCGACTTTCTGCTTGACTTCCACGAGGGGCGTTTCGATCTGTCGCTCAATTCGAGGAATCTGCCCGAGGCGCGGATCAACCAGCGCTACGTGGAGATGATGCGCGACATGGTGTCGCCCGACGGCCGGGTCAAGGAGGAGAACCGCGAGGCGGTGCAGTTCGTCAAGAGCAAGATCGATTCGGCCAAGTGGTTCATCTCGGCCATCAAGCAGCGGCACGACACGCTCATGCGCACCATGCAGGAGATTCTCGACTACCAGCAGGAGTATTTCAAGGACGGCGACATGAGCAAGCTGCGTCCGATGATCCTCAAGGATATCGCCGACCGCACGGGACTCGACGTATCGACCATCTCGCGCGTGGTGAACAGCAAGTACGTGCAGACCCAGTTCGGCATCATTCTGCTCAAGTCGCTCTTCTCGGAGGCGATGCAGACCGAGAGCGGCGAAGAGGTGTCGAGCCACGCCATCAAGCAGATCCTGCAACAGTGCGTCGATGAGGAGGACAAGCACCGCCCGCTCACGGACGAGACGCTGATGGATATTCTCAACGGGAAGGGCTACCGCATCGCCCGCCGCACGGTGGCCAAGTACCGCGAGATGCTGGGTATTCCGGTGGCGCGCCTGCGCAAACAGGTGTGACGATGGCTTCCCGCATGCTTTGGGCCCGGATCGTTTCCGGGCTTTTTCACCCGCTGCTGCTGCCCTTGTATTCGGCGGCGGCGCTGCTCTGCGGCCGCACGGGGTATGCGGCGCTCTATCCGCTGCGCATCAAGCTCTATCTGGCGTGGTCGGTGGCGCTCTTTACCGTGCTCGTTCCCGTGCTGTCGCTCGCGCTGCTGCGTAGCAGCCGCAGGATCGCCGATCTGGAGCTGAGCCGGCGCAGCGACCGGATCGTGCCGCTGGCGCTCATGGTGTTCTGCTACACGTTGTGCGCACTGGCCGTCGTGCGGGTCCCCGGGGCGCATGCCCTGAGCCGCTTCGTCTTCTGCGGTGCGGGGTGCGCCGCCTGCTGTCTGGCGGTTTCCTGCTTCTGGAAGATCAGCCTGCACCTGACCGGGATGGGGGCCGTGTCGGCCATTCTCTTCTGGATCGGCGCGGCCGGGGGCGATACCGTCCTGCTGCTGGCTTTGGCACTGACGGGAGCCGGGGCGCTGGCTGCGGCCCGCCTGCGGCTGGGCCGCCACACTCCGGCTCAGGTGGCGGGAGGCTTCGCGGTCGTATCGACGGTCTCTTCCTGCATCGTACTCTGGGTG
>JAIEHQ010000102.1 GCA_029065825.1 Alistipes sp. | reverse complement strand
AATCATAATTTTCCGAAAATCCAAACATCGGTTCCCGTTTCGGCGGACAGTCCGCGACTTTGCCGCCAATTCCCGGCACGCGACACGGCGGCCGCACCGCGTCCGACACCGCCATTCGACCGGCACCGCCCGGACTCCTGCCGCCTCGCGCGCCCGTTGTCCGAAGGCGCCCGTTGTCCGAAGGCGGGCGCTGTCCGAAGGCGGGCGCACAAGCAGCCTTACCCTCGCCTGCCGCCGGGCCTTCGCGCGTCGTCGCAACCGCCTGGCAGCGCAAAGATGCGACTCCGCCCCGACGGCCCAGTCCCTGCCCCGATGCCGTGCCGCACAACCCCCGCGCCGGCTGCACGAAAAAAAGAGAGGCTTCCGAAAATTCGGAAACCTCTCTTCATTCCGGGAATTTCTCCCGTCTATTCGTCTGCCGGGAAACTACTCGGCTGCAACGAACGACATTTTGTAGGCGGGAGCCTCCTCCTGCATCACGGCCGAGCAGAAGCGGACAGCCGAAGTGGAGAGGCTGCCGGTAATGTCGGTAATCGGCGATGCTTTGTCGGTGCTGCAAACTGCCGATGCCTGAACCACGTTACCGGGCTGGCCCTCTTCATCAATCGCAACAGCGTAGCCGTAAACCGTCTGACCGGTCATCGGCGACGGAGCCGCAATATTGATAAAGTCATCCGTGAAGAACGAACCCTGGCCGACACCCTGCTCGACAATGAAGTAGATCAGCGTATGCTGAGCCTCCTCGCTATAGTCCTGCAGCGAGAATACGCAGTTCCAGTATGCGGCCGTTCCGGCGAGCGTCGGAGTAAGGCGCAGGAACCAGAGACCCTGCAGCTGTGCGAGTTCGGGATACTGAACGGGGTCGATCTCGTTACCGTTGTAGAGTTTGAACGTAAGCTCGTCGATACGGGCCTCCGACGGAACGAAAGCAGGCGTTTCGAACTCCTCGAGCACGACCTCCGAAGTAGCGCGGCCGTACTGGTCCACTGCGCATACGAAAGCTACGTATCCGCTCTCGGGAGTCAGGCCGCTGATCTCGACCGTTCCCTTGCCTTTGTGTACCATCTGGGCAATGGCATCGATAACCGTAGTATTGAGCGAAGCGGCCATGTTGTTCACGATAAGGGGAAGTATCGTCTCCTTGAAAGCCTCGGCACCGCCGGCCTGATCGTAGGTCGTCTTCGAAACCATGTACGACAGCCAGTTCACATCGCCCTTCTCAGGCTGTACGCGCAACTCGGCGAACAGACCGTTCGAAGAAGGAACGACCTCCAGCTGGAAGCCGCACTCCTCCTCGACCAGAGCGGGCAGCGACTGCATCGTGAAAGCATCGAACTGGGCGTTGGTCGTGAAACCGAGGTTCTGATCCACACCCACCGTCAGTGCATAGCAGGTCTCGCCGGGGTTGGTAACACCAACCTCGCTCAACAGCACGGTCTTGGTACCCTTCATCGTGCCGTTATCGGTCAGGGCGTTGTAGATCTGCTCATACGAAAAACCGGAGTTCTGCGAGATGATCGCCTCCATCATGGCCAGAGCGCAGCTCTCCGCCGACAGATTCAGATCCTCTTCCGTCGCGACCGAACCGCCGCCGAACTCCTCGACCATCTCTTTCGAGAACACCTGCATCAGCCAGGCGGTCTCTTTCGCGTTGTCCGTGGTCGGGGTCACACGCATGGTAGCCGAATAGGGAGTCGTCGCAGTGGCGAGTACATAGAACTCCTTGGTTACCTTAGGAGGCACAGGAACATCCTCTTTTCCGTTGTCGCAGGCGGTCAGCAGCGTGAATGCCGACAGGGCTGCAAGCGCAAACAATTTGATTTTCATAGTTCTAAAAATAATTTATTAGGTTTGATCATTAGGTATCTCCCACTCGTATCTGCGGGGAACGCACGCATTCTTCCCGCGAAATACCCACAAATATAGATATTAATTCGAAACGAAAAACAAAATTCCAAAATTTATTTCGCAACAATTGCCGCAGGCCGCAGCACGCAGGCCGGCAGCCTCCGTCCGGTGCCCTACTCCCGGCCTCCGGTCTCCATCAGGTAGGCCTTGATGAACTCGTCCAGGTCGCCGTCCATCACAGCCTCGACCGCCGAGGTCTGCACTCCCGTGCGGTGGTCCTTGACCCGCCGGTCGTCGAAGACATAGGAGCGGATCTGCGATCCCCACTCGATGCGCTTCTTGGTCGCCTCGAGCGCCTGCTGCGTGGCCATCCGCTTGTCCAGTTCGCGCTGGTAGAGCTTCGAACGCAGGATGCGCATGGCGTTTTCGCGGTTCATGAGCTGCGAGCGGGTCTCCATGTTCTCGATCAGGTACTCGACCGGCTCGCCCGTATCGGGATCCTTGCCGTGATAGCGCAGCCGCACGGCCGTCTCGACCTTATTGACGTTCTGGCCGCCCGCACCGCTCGAACGGAAGGTGTCCCACTCGATGTCGGAGGGGTTGATCGTGATCTCGATCGTGTCGTCGATCGCCGGCGAGACGAAAACCGACGCGAAGGTGGTCTGCCGCTTGTTGTTGGCATTGAAAGGCGACAGGCGCACCATGCGGTGCACGCCGTTCTCGCTCTTGAGGTAGCCGTAGGCGTAGTCGCCTTCGAACTCCAGCGTGCAGGACTTCACGCCCACCTCCTCGCCCGCCTGGTAGTCGAGCACCTTGACCTTGTAGCCGTGCGCCTCGCCCCAGCGGGTGTACATGCGCAGCAGCATGCCCGCCCAGTCGAGCGCCTCCGTGCCTCCGGCTCCGGAGTTGATGTCCATGATCGCCCCCATGCGGTCCTCGTCGCGCCGCAGCATGTTGCGCAACTCCAGCGCCTCGATGCGCCGCAGCGTGCGGGCGTACTGTTCGTCCAGCTCCTGCTCGGTCACGACACCCTCGCGCACGAACTCGGGCATGAGTTGCAGGTCCTCCACCTCGCGGGCGACGGCATCGTACTCCTCGACCCACGCCTTGATGCCGGCCACGCGGCGCAGCTGCTCGCGCGCCCGGTCGGGATTCTCCCAGAAATCGGGCACCTGGGTCTTCTCCTCCTCGTTCTGCAGGTCGATGCGCTTCTGCGCGATGTTCAGACAGCGCTCCAGCATCTCGCGGCGCTGCTCGGTCTGCTTGATCTGTTCGGCAAGTATCATTGTTGTTCTCTTTCTTTATGCTTTTATGCGGCACTCCGCCCGTTACAACTCGATTCCCAGCTTGCGGGCGGCGAACGCGACGATGCAGTCGGCGGTGGCCTCCAGCCCCAGGGCCGAGGAGTCGATGCAGAGGTGGTAGGTGGCCGCCTGTCCCCAGCGGCCGCAGCTGTAATAATTATAGTAGGCGGCCCGCCGGGCATCCTCCCGCTCGATCAGCGCCTCGGCTTCGCGTTCGGCGATGCCCCGACGCTCGGCGACGCGCCGGATGCGGTCGGCCCGCGCACCCGAGATGAAGACGTTGAGCACCCGGGGATGGTCGCGCAGGATGTAGTCGGCGCAGCGGCCCACGAAAACGCACGACTCGCGGGCGGCCAGCCCCCGGATCACGTCGCTTTGGACCTGGAACAGCGCCTCGCCGCTCAGCACCGAGGCGGCGATCCCGCCCTCGTCGCCCGCGAAAGGAGTGCGCAGGTAGCCCACGAGCGAGGCGAAGAGGCTGCGCGAAGGCCGTTCGTCGGTCCGCTCGAAACACTCGGGGCACAATCCGCTCCGCTCGGCCGCCAGGGCGATGAGTTCTTTATCGTAAAGCGCCGCACCCAGCCGGCGGGCCACGATTTCGCCGACGGCCTTGCCGCCGCTGCCGACCTCACGGCCGATGTTGATGACGAATCCTTTCGTTTGCATAACGCGCTTCGGGTCTGTTTTATTTCGATCGGGCGGAAGAATCCGCAGGAACCTTCGTTTTGAACTTTCGGATCTGATGGCCCAGCATGACGGCGGCCACGACCGAGGCGAGCAGGTCGGAGAGGGGCATCGAGCACCACACCCCCCAGCTGCCGTCCCAGCGGGTCATCTCGTCGAAGATCCGGGGCAGGAAGATCAGTCCCGGCATCAGGAAGAGCAGCTGCCGCGACAGCGAGAGGAAGATCGCCTTGCCCGCCATGCCGATGCTCTGGAAAAAGTTGGTCGTGACCATCTGAAACCCGATGATCGGGAAACAGCAGAAGACGATCCGCATCCCCTCCGAGGCGAGGCGGATCAGCTCGGGATCCTTCGTGAAGGCCGATACCGCCAGCCGGGGAGCGAACTCGCCGACGAGAAAGCCGAGGGTCATCACGCCGGTGGCACCGACGATCGTCAGCTTCAGCACCCGATCGACCCGCGCGAACTGCCGCGCGCCGAAGTTGTAGCCGGCGATGGGCTGCATGCCCTGGTTGAGTCCCATGACCACCATCACGAAGAAGAAGGCCAGCCGATTGACGATGCCGTAGGCCCCGATATTGAGGTCGCCGCCATACTCCTTCAATCCCTTGTTGATAAGTATCACGATGAAGCAGGCCGCCAGATTCATCAGGAAAGGCGACATGCCGATGGCCAAAATGTTGCGCACGATCTTCCCCTCGGGGCGGTAGATTCCCCGCCGGAGGTGGAGCAGTTCGCTGCGGTCCGAAAGGATGCGGAACTGCCACACGAGCGACACGATCTGCGCCAGCACCGTCGCGATGGCGGCTCCCTCGATGCCCCAGCCGAACCCGTAGATGAAGAGCGGGTCGAGCAGCGCATTGATGACCACCGTGTTGATCGTGGCGTACATCGACTTGCGGGGATGGCCCGCCGCACGCAGCACCGAATTGAGTCCCAGATACATGTGCGTTACCACATTACCCAGCAGGATGATGCGCATGTAGTCGCGGGCATAACCGACGGTCGCATCGCTCGCCCCGAAGAAGTAGAGAATCGGATCGAGGAACGCGAGGGTCAGCCCCCCGAAGGCGACACCGATGATCAGATTGAGCGTCACCACATTGCCCAGCACCTTCCGCGCCGTCAGGTAATCGCGCTGCCCGAGCCGCATCGAAACGAGCGTCGCGGCACCCACGCCCACCAGCGACCCGAAGGCCGCCGCCAGGTTCATGAGCGGGAAAGTAAGCGCCAGGCCCGAAATGGCCATCGGTCCTACGCCATGCCCGATGAAAATGCTGTCGATCATGTTGTAGAGCGACGAGGCGGTCATCGCGATGATCGCCGGCACGGCATATTGCACGAGCAGCTTGCGGATCCGCTCGGTCCCGAGCTCCATAGCCGCCCCTTTCGGTTGCTCCATAAAATCCTCTGTTTCTTGCATCGTTCTCTTCCCGCCGCTGTGAATCCGGCCCGGGCCGACCCTCGGGATGTCGAGAACGCTCCTCTACTCCATAATGGTTCCGCAAACTCTCATACCTTATATAAATAAGAGTCGGAACTGCGCGGCTACTCGATTTCCCAGTCGCAGCCGTCCTTACGGTCCTTGACGCGGATACCGGCGGCCGTCAGCCCGTCGCGTATCTTGTCGGCCAGCGGCCAGTTCTTCTCGGCCTTGGCCGTCTGCCGCATCCCGAGCAGCAGTTCGACCAGCGGCGTTACCAGATCGCGGCCGCCGCCCGAGGCCGCAGCCTTCTCGTCGCGCAGGCCCAGGATCTCGAACACGTAACGGTGTACGATGCCGCGCAACCGCTCCAGATCGGCCTCCGTGATCCGCTGCTGCCCCTCGACCAGCTGGTTGATGACACGCACCCAGTCGAAGAGCGCGGAGATCGCCATCGGCGAGTTCAGATCGTCGTCGAGCGCCTCGCGGCAGCGAGTCTCCAGCTCCGAAGGATCGACCGTCGAATCGGCCGAAGGACGGATCTTCTCCAGCGCCTCGACCCCTTTCATCAGGCGGTCGAGACCCTTCTCGGCGGCCTGCAGCGCCTCGTTCGAGAAGTCGAGCGTCGAACGGTAGTGGGCCTGCAGCACGAAGAAGCGGATGGTCATGGGCGAGTAGGGCTGTGCGAGCAGCTCGTGCCGGCCGGCGAACAGCTCCTCGAGGGTGATGAAGTTGCCGAGCGACTTGCCCATCTTGCGGCCGTTGATGGTAATCATGTTGTTGTGGACCCAGTATTTGGCCGAGTCGTACCCCTGGGCAGCGGTCGATTGGGCGATCTCGCACTCGTGGTGGGGGAACATGAGGTCCATGCCGCCGCCGTGAATATCGAACCGGCGGCCGAGGTACTTGGCGCTCATGGCCGAGCACTCCATGTGCCAGCCGGGGAATCCGTCGCTCCAGGGCGAGGGCCAGCGCATGATGTGCTCCGGCGCAGCCTTCTTCCAGAGGGCGAAATCGTAGGAGCGGCGCTTGTCGCTCTGGCCGTCCAGCTCGCGGGTGTTGGCCACGATATCCTCCAGGTTGCGGCCCGAAAGGCGGCCGTAGCGGTATTTCTCGTTGTACTTATCGACATCGAAATAGACCGAACCGTTCGACTCGTAGGCGAAGCCGTTGTCGAGAATCTCGCGTACCATCGCGATCTGCTCGATGATATGGCCGCTGGCATGAGGCTCGATCGAGGGGGAGAGCACGTTGAGCGCATCCATCGCCCGGTGGTAGCGCTCGGTGTAGTAGTGGGCCACCTCCATCGGTTCGAGCTGCTCGAGGCGCGCCTTTTTCGAGATCTTGTCCTCGCCCTCGTCGGCATCGTGCTCCAGATGGCCCACGTCGGTAATGTTGCGCACGTAGCGCACCTTGTATCCGAGCGAACGGAGGTAGCGGAACAACAGGTCGAAGGTTACGGCCGGCCGGGCGTGGCCCAGATGCGGATCGCCATAGACGGTCGGTCCGCAGACATACATCCCCACGTGGGGCGGATTGATCGGCTCGAACTCCTCCTTGCGGCGGGTCAGCGTATTGTAAAGCGTGAATTTCGTTTCCATAAGGCACAAATTGATTCGGAGGCAGTAAAATTACTGTTTTTTCCGCAAAAACGCAAAAAAGCCGTTGCGGTCCCCCGCCGCGCACACGGCGGGGGACCGCAATAAAACGCGCCTCCGTCCGTTATCCTCGCGGATTTCGACCGCGCGCCCCCGCCGGGACTCCCAGCCCGGGAACCCGCGTCGGCACCCCGGTCCGTCCGCCGTTCGGCTTCGCCTTAGGTACTCTCGCTCGGCAAAATGCAAGCGAGCTTGCTTCTGCACTCGACTTTTCGTATCTTTGTCCGCAGCGAGCGGGCCGCAGACGACCGAGCCGCGATGCCGTGCCTCGCACACAAACAGAAACGCATGCCATGAACCGATTCAAACGTTGGAACGACCTCGTCGGCTGGGCGGTATTCGCCGTCGCCGCGACGACCTACCTGCTGACGATGGAGCCATCCTCCAGTCTGTGGGACTGCTCCGAATTCATCGCCACCTCCTACAAACTCGAAGTGGGGCACCCCCCCGGGGCACCGCTCTTCATGCTGCTGGCGCGTCTGGCGACGATGCTCGCCCCCTCGACGCACTACGTACCCCACCTGGTCAATGCCATGAACTGCCTGGCCAGCGCCTTCTGCATCCTGTTCCTCTTCTGGACCATCACCCACCTGGCCCGCCGCATCGTCTGCCGCGAGCAGCAAGAGATCACGACCGCCGGAATCGTCGCCGTGCTGGGCGCGGGCGCGGTCGGCGCGCTGGCCTATACCTTTACCG
>JAIEHQ010000101.1 GCA_029065825.1 Alistipes sp. | reverse complement strand
CGGGAGTCTCCCGCCGCCTCGCGCCGGACTACGCGCGGTATTTCTTCATTACCTTGTCCATCTCGCGACGGGCATCGTTCTCCTTGAGGTACTCGCGCTTGTCGTAAGCCTTGCGGCCGCGCGCCAGTCCCACGACGATTTTCACGAGGCCCCGCTCGTTCAGAAACAGCCGCAGCCCCACCACCGTCAGGCCCCGATCCTGCAACGAGCGCTGCAGCTTGTTCAGTTCCTTGCGGTTGAGCAGCAGCTTGCGGTCGCGGCGCGGCACGTGGTTGTTGCATGTTCCCCAACTGTATTCCGCGATATTCACACCCCGGATCCAAAGTTCGTCCTTGTCGAAATAGCAATAACTATCTGTAATAGATGCTTTTCCCAGGCGAACCGACTTGATTTCGGTGCCGACCAGCACCACACCGGCGACATACTCCTCGAGGATCTCGTAATCGAACGTCGCCCGTTTGTTGCGTATGTTAATATTTTTATAATCAGCCATTTTTCATCATTTTTCCGATCGTCTCCCCACCATCGCGCCGGGAATAACGGAATCGGCACAATATTTGTTCCATTCGGACGCGGAGGGATCCGGGAGAGGATAATCGGGTATTATCTTCGATATGTTTTACACATCTTTCTGTTTATTTTCTGTTTGCACTCGGTAGGCGCAGTGATGCGCGTACACCCCGGACCCTCCTTTTTTCATAAGATCAGGCGATGGAGCTTGCGGGCGATCGAGACCTTGCCCCGGTTCAGCTGCGAAAGCCGCTGCATGATCTCCGCCTGCTCCTCATCCGGCAGATTCTCGTCCTTCAGCCGCTCGTGCAGCTCCTGCGAGAGTCGCTCGATGACCTTCGACTTGTAGAGGGTCACGGCCTTCGGCACCCCGACGGCGAGCATCTCGGCATCGCTCTCGACATGCACCTCCTTCTGCCGCCACAGCTCGCTCGGCACGTAGTTGTCCTCCGACGTGAGAATATCGACCGCCGCATTGCAGACCTCCGCATCGGTATGGTTGATGAAGAGATGGACCGGCACCTCGACACCGGGACCCGCAAGGTTCCACTGCTCGCGGTAGAGCCGCAGAATCTCGTTGAACACCCGGTTGCGGAACTCCAGTCCGTCGGCCTCCAGCTCCCCGAAGATGACCTCCGCCACGTTGTAGGCGACGATGTTACGCCCCTCCTTGAAATCGAACGTGCGGTGGCCGTACTTGAGCAGGTAGCGCACCAGCTCCCGTTCGAGCGCCTCCGAACTGCTTCCACCCGCGACGGGCCGCGTCACGGAGAGCTGCCCCGCCTCGGCGGCAGCCTGCTCCTCCCGGATCCGGGCGCTCTGCCGCCGCACGAACTCCTCGGCCTCGCGGTCGCCCGTCGAGGCCATCCGTTTGCGGCCGACCTCCGCGATGAGCAGGTTCTCGTCGATATCCATGATCCGGGCGCACTCCTTCGTATAGACCGAGCGCTGGATCGGATCGGGAATCTGCATGACGGACTGCACCATGTCGTTGATCAGCGCCGCCTTCTTGATGGGATCGCCCGCGGCATCCTCCAGCAGCAGACGGGCCTTGAACATGAGGAAATCCTCCTCGTGCGCACGGATGTACTCCTGCACCTCGGCGGCCGTATGGCTCCGCGCGAACGAATCGGGATCGTCCTCGGGCGGCAGCAGCACCACCCGCACGTTCATCCCCTCGCGCAGGATCATGTCGATGCCGCGCAGCGAGGCATGAATGCCCGCCGAGTCGCCGTCGTAGATGACCGTGATGTTGCGGGTAAAACGCCCCAGCAGCCGGATCTGCTCGGTCGTGAGCGACGTGCCCGACGAGGCCACCACGTTCTCCACGCCGGCCTGGTGCATCGAAATCACGTCGGTATAGCCCTCGACCATGATGGCGAAATCGTGCTGCTGGATCGCCTTCTTAGCGAAAAACAGGCCGTAAAGCTCTCGTTTCTTGCTGTATATCTCGCTCTCGGGCGAATTCTGGTACTTGGCCACCGACTTGTCGGTGCGCAGCGTCCGGCCGCCGAAGGCCACCACGCGGCCCGAAATGTTGTGCACGGGGAAGATGACCCGGTCGCGGAAACGGTCGTACAGCGACCCGTCGTCCCGCCGGATCGAAAGTCCGGTGGCCGTCAGGAACTCCTCCCGGTAGCCCGCCGCCAGCGCCGCACGGCTCATCCGGTCGCCGCGCGCGGGGCAGAAACCCAGACCGAACTTCCGGATCGTCGCATCGGAGAAGCCGCGCTTCTGCCGGAAATAGCTCAGGCCGACGCTACGCCCCTCCTCCTCGTCGGAGAGGTAGGAGGCGAAATACTCGGCAGCCCAACTGTTCACGACGAACATGCTCTCGCGGTTGTCGTTGCGGGCCACCTCCTCGGGTGTCAGCTCCTTCTCCCGCACCTCGATGCCGTAGCGTTTGGCGACGGCCTTCAGCGCCTCGGGATAGGTCATGTGCTCGTGCTCCATGACGAAAGTCACGGCGTTGCCGCCCTTGCCGCAGCCGAAGCACTTGAAGACCCCCTTCGAGGGCGAAACGACGAACGACGGGGTCTTCTCGTTGTGGAAAGGACAGCACGCCTGATAATTGACACCCTTTCGCCTGAGCGTCACGTATTCGCCGATAATCTCCACGATATTGGCGGCGGCATAGATCCTATCTACTGTTTCCCGGTCGATCATATTCCGCAAAGATATGAATAAAATCCGAGATTAATTTCAGAAAATAGCCGCAGGACACCGACCGCCCCGCAGCGGATTTCGCTCTCCGCCGCAGGAAAGGGGAAAATCGCGCACAAAAAAGCACCGTTTTCACGTTTAATTCTCGATTCTTCGCTATTTTTGTATCATGGACTTCAAACTGGTTTCCGACTACGCCCCGACGGGCGATCAGCCCGAGGCGATCGCGCAGCTGCTCCGCTCGATCGGGCAAGGCTCGAAGCACAACACCCTGCTGGGCGTGACGGGTTCGGGCAAGACCTTCACGGTAGCCAACGTCATCGCGCAGCTCAACCGCCCGACGCTGGTGCTGAGCCACAACAAGACCCTCGCAGCGCAGCTCTACGGCGAGTTCAGGAACTTCTTCCCGGACAACGCCATCGAATATTTCGTCTCCTACTACGACTACTATCAGCCGGAGGCCTACCTGCCGACGACGGACACCTACATCGAGAAGGACCTTTCGATCAACGCCGAGATCGAGAAGATGCGGCTGAGCACCACCGCCACCCTCCTCTCGGGCCGGCGGGACGTGATCGTCGTATCGAGCGTCTCGTGCCTCTACGGCTGCGGCAACCCCAGCGATTTCCACTCGATGGCCATCCGCATCGAGCAGGGGGAGATACTCAACTACAAGCAGTTCCTCTACCGGCTGGTCGAGGCGCTCTACACCCGCACCGAGCGGGAGCTTACGCCCGCCACGTTCCGCGTCACGGGCGACACGATCGACATCATGGCGGCTTTCGGCGAGTTCGGCAACCAGTGCTTCCGCGTCACGTTCTTCGACAACGAGGTCGAGAGCATCCAGAGCATCGACCCCGCGACCGGACAGCGCATCCGCACGCTCGACTCGCTGACGCTCTATCCCGTCAGCCTCTTCGTTACCACTAAGGAACGCATCCACACCGCCGTGCAGCAGATATACCTCGATCTGGGCAAGCAGATCGCCTTCTTCGAGCAGGCGGGCCGCCCGGCCGAGGCGCAGCGCATCAAGCAGCGGGTGGAGTACGACCTGGAGATGATCAAGGAGCTGGGCTACTGCTCCGGCATCGAGAACTACTCCCGCTACTTCGACGGGCGGGCCGAAGGGACGCGTCCCTTCTGTCTGCTCGACTACTTCCCGGAGGATTACCTGCTCGTGATCGACGAAAGCCACGTCACGCTGCCGCAGGTCCACGCCATGTTCGGCGGCGACCGGGCGCGCAAGGAGAATCTGGTGGAGTACGGCTTCCGCCTGCCGGCAGCCAAGGACAACCGGCCGCTGCGATTCGAGGAGTTCGAACAGCTGGTCGGTACCTCGATCTACGTAAGCGCCACCCCTGCCGACTACGAGCTGATGAAGAGCGAGGGGGTCATCGTCGAACAGCTCATCCGCCCGACGGGGCTGGTCGATCCGCCGCTCGAGGTGCGCATCACGGAGAACCAGATCGACGACCTGATCGAGGAGATCGACAAACGGGTCCGCAGAGAGGAGAAAATCCTCGTCACGACCATTACCAAGCGCATGGCCGAGGAGCTGTCGAAATACTTCGACCGCGTGGGAGTGCGCAACCGCTACATCCACTCCGACATCGACACGCTGGAGCGGGTACAGATCCTCGAGGACCTGCGAGCCGGCATGTTCGACGTGCTGATCGGAGTCAATCTGCTGCGCGAGGGACTCGACCTGCCGGAGGTGGCGCTGGTGGCCATTCTGGATGCCGACAAGGAGGGTTTTCTACGCAACGTGCGTTCGATCACGCAGATCGCCGGACGAGCCGCCCGCCACTCGAACGGCCACGTGCTGCTTTACGCCGACCGCTGCACCGACTCGATGCGCTACGCCATCGAGCAGAGCAACCGCCGCCGCGAAAAACAGATCCGCTACAACATGGAGCACGAGATGCTGCCCCGCCAGGCACAGAAGAGCGGTTCGGGACAGAGCGAGCTGCTGGCCTCGCTGCCCCAGACGCACGACCAGACGGCACCGTTCCCGACAGAGGAAGTCCCGGCGGCAATGGCAGCCGATGTCGGCGGCAACTACGCGACCGGCGCCCCCACGCTCGACGAACAGATCGCCCGGGCGCGCGACGACATGGAGCGGGCTGCCAAATCGCTCGATTTCCTGGCTGCGGCCAGATACCGCGACCGCATGTACGAACTGCAGAAACTGAAAGAGAAATAACAGACCGTCAAAAACCTTTACGACATGAATAACTTCACCTTCCAAAATCCCGTCAAGCTGATCTTCGGCAAAGGGAGCATCGCCCGTCTGGCGCGGGAGATTCCTGCCGACAGCCGCCTGATGATTACCTTCGGCGGCGGCTCCGTCAAACAAAACGGAATTTACGACCAGGTGGTCGCCGCACTCGCCGGCCGCGAGTTCATCGAGTTCTGGGGCATCGAACCCAATCCCAAGATCGAGACCCTGCGCAAGGCCGTCGCCCTGGGTCGGGAACACGGAGTCGATTTCCTGCTCGCCGTGGGCGGAGGCTCGGTGCTCGACGGCACCAAACTGATCGCTGCGGGCATCCCCTATGAGGGCGATCCCTGGGAGCTGGTGCTCGACGACCGCAAGATCGGCCGGGTCGTCCCCTTCGCCGACGTGATGACCCTGCCGGCCACCGGCTCCGAAATGAACGCCGGTGCCGTCATCTCGAACCTCGCGACGCAGGAGAAGTTCGCTTTCCATCACTCCTTTCCCCGCTTCTCGATCCTCGACCCCGAGGCGACCTTCTCGCTGCCTCCGTTCCAGATCGCCTGCGGCATCGCCGACACCTTCGTGCACGTCATGGAGCAGTACATGACCGTCGCCGGCTGCTCGCCGCTGATGGACCGCTGGGCGGAGGGGATCCTCCGGACACTCGTCGAGATCGCTCCGAAGATCCGGGAGAACCCGCACGACTACGACCGCATGGCCGACTACATGCTCTGCGCGACGATGGGACTCAACGGCTTCATCGCTATGGGCGTGCCGCAGGACTGGGCGACCCACATGATCGGCCACGAGCTGACCGCCCTGCACGGCATCACGCACGGGCAGACGCTGGCCGTCGTGCTGCCGGCACTGCTGACCGTCATGCAGGAGCAGAAGGGCGAGAAACTGCTCCAATACGGCGACCGGATCTTCGGCATCCGCGAAGGCTCGTCTGAGGAGCGGATCGAACGTACGATCCGCGCGACGGAGGAATTCTTCCGCTCGCTGGGGCTGGCGACACGGCTCCACGAACTCGGCATCGGCGCGGAGACCATCGACGAGATCGTCCGCCGCTTCGACGAGCGGGGCACCCGGCTGGGCGAGCAGGGCAACATCACGGGCGAGGTAACACGCCGTATCCTGGAGCTTTGCAGATAAGCGCGAACCGCTCCCGAAACGAAAAGCGTTCCACCGGAAACAGTGGAACGCTTTTCGTTTGCCGCACCCCGGCCGGAGCATCCCCGCCCCACGGCGGCGGCTCACGTCCGGCGGAAAGTGTAATAACGGGCCGCCAGGTAGCTGTAGAGAGCCACCGCGAGCGAAGTCGCACACTTGGCGGGCGTGGGCCACAGTCCGGCCCACTCGACCAGCAGTTTCATGCAGACGTAGTTGAGTAGAATGGAACCCGCGACCGAGAGCAGGTAGCGGCCCAGCTGCCGGGAGGTGGCGACGGGAAGCACCCGGAAGGCCACGTAGCGGTTGAGCCAGAATCCGGTAAGGAAGGTAATCGGAAAGACCAATACGAGCGAAGCGATATGCGGCGACATCACGACCGGTCCCAACCCGACGAACCGGCCGGCCACGACGAAGTGGTAAATAAGGGCATAGGCCAGCGCATCGACCGAAAGGGTCAGCGCCCCGCAGGCGGCATAGCGGAACAGGGTCGGCGACACGACACGCGCCAGCGGCCGCCAGTAAAAGAGATCGATCGCACGCCGTATGAACTGCGCCGGACTCATCCCTTTTTCGTATAGGACCACAGCCCCTCCAACGCACGTCCCGGACCGTTCAGGTAGGCCCGACACTCCTCCGGCACATCGCTCTCGAAGAGCGAAATCATCCATTTAGGACCGAAACGATAGATGCGGTACGACAGATCGGGACGCTCGCGCCGATGCTCGGCGACGGCACGGCGGGCATTCTCCTCGGTGGTGTAAACGCCCCACACGACATAGGTGCGTCCCGCCTGCATGCGGGCCACCGGCAGCTCGCTCGCAGCGGCGGCCTCCGTCGGGAATACTGCGGTCTCCGCTTCGGGCTGCAGCGCAGCCTCTTCCCCGACGCTCCCGGCATCCGCTTCCTCCGGCACTTCCGTTTCGAGAGCGTCCGGCACCACAATCCCGCCCACCGATCGCTCCGGAAGCTCCCGGAGCGGAGAAGCGACGGACAGCTGCGCATGCGCAGCAGTTCCGGTCTCGATCCGTTCGCGCGCTCCGTACCAGCGGACCCCGTAAACGACAAAGGCCGCCGCGATCAGGCCGCAGGTTGCCCAGAGCGCCACGCGCGAACGCCTCGGGTGCAGCGTCAGGGGTTCGCGCCCCAGGGGGCAGAGTATCGCATCGAGCGGCTCGGCCGCATTGAAGTAGCGGTGTTCGAGCCGCCCCACCCCCTCGATCGCAAGGCCGTCATCCGTCCGTACCTGCGCGAGCCAGCGGGCATAAATATCCTCGGCGGCTGCGAGGTCGCAGCCCCCGGCGCGGGAGATCAGGTCGATCAGCGACGCTCCTTTCCGACCGGAAAGAAACACCACCCGATGCCCGGGAGGTTCCAGCCGGCGGGACGATGCCCGCAGCGCGCTCCGGTATTCGGGCACGAACGCCCCCACTTCGGGCAGCCACAACGCCCGGCCGGAGGCCAGTTCGTTGAAGACGATTTTGTTTACCTCGTCGCGCATCATTTCGTTCGCCGCTGTTTGGTGCCGCGCCCCGCAGTACGCTCCTCCGGCAGGGAGGGCAGCGAGAGGGGCGTCCGGCGCATGCCGCTCCAGACGGACCACACGCCCAACAAAACGAAGGGGATGCTAAGCAGCTGCCCCATATTGAGCAGCATGTTCTGTTCGAAACTCTCCTGCTCCATCTTCACGAACTCGATCAGAAAGCGGGTCAGGAAGATTCCGATCAGCCCCACGCCGAACATGACCCCGGGATGCCGCCGGCCCATATCGCGGCCGTAATAGAGTATCGCCAGCACGACGAACACGGCGACGTAGCACAACGCCTCGTAAATCTGGGTCGGATGCTGTACGGGAATCTGCTCCAGGGGCAGGTTGCGGTAGAGCCGCACGAACTTGAATCCCCACGAAGCCTCCGTCGCGCAGCCGACGATCTCCGAATTGAACAGATTGCCCAGCCGGACGATGGCTCCGCCGATCGCCACCGGGATCATGATCCGGTCGAGCGACCAAACGTAGGGAAGCCTGTTCTTGCGCGAGAAGAGCCACAGACCGATCAGCAGGCCGATCGCCGCACCGTGACTGGCCATGCCCCCGTTGCGGAATCCGGTAACGATGGCCCAGGGATGGGTCAGAAAGTAGCCCGGCTCGTAAAAGAGACAGTGGCCCAGGCGCGCGCCCAGAACCGTCGCCAAGATCCCGTAAAGGAAGATCGACTCGGAAACCTGCTGCGGCAGCCCCTCACGCCTGCATACGCGGTCGAAAAAGAGCATGCCGCCCAGAATGGCCAAAGCCCACATGAGTCCGTAATAACGGATGTCGAAAGTTCCTATGGAAAAAAGTACGGGATCGAAATCCCACACTACGGTCATCGGTAATATCATGATTTCAAACGATTATTCGGTCCGACTTCCCGGCTCCACCCGTTTGAGGGTAAACGAGAAGGTCGTGCCCACACCCAGTTCGCTCCGCACGGTAATGCGTTCGCCGTGCGCCTCGACGATATGCTTGACGATCGCTAGACCGAGGCCCGTACCGCCCTGCTCGCGCGAACGCCCCTTGTCCGTGCGGTAGAAACGCTCGAAGATGCGCGGCACGTCCTCGCGGGCGATGCCCACGCCGTTGTCCTCGACCTCGACGAGGATCTTGTCCAGCAGATCGCGGAACTTGATGCGCGTCTGCCCCCCTTCGCGGCCGTAGCGGATCGAGTTGATGATCAGATTGACCAACACCTGACCGATGAAATGCTTGTCGGCGCTGACCCAGAAGGGCGAAGGGAGGTTCTCGCCGCCCTTGACCTGAATCCGAATCCCCTTCTTGTCGGCCTCGATCTCGGCCTGCTCGGCGATCTCGCGCGTCATGGCCACGATGTCGAACGACTCCATCTTCATCCCCGCCATGTTGCTCTCCAGCTTGGAGATCGTATCCAGGTCATTGACGATGTTGATCAGCCGGTCGATGCTCTTCTCCGTGCGTTCGAGGTACTTGCGGTTGATCAGGTCGTCCTCCAGCCCGCCGTCGAGCAGCGTGGAGATGTAGCCCTGGATGTTGAAGATCGGGGTCTTGAGTTCGTGGGCCACGTTGCCCAGATACTGCTTGCGGAAAGTCTCCGACTCCTTCAGACGGGCGATCTCCCGGTCGTTGGTGTCGGCCCAGGCGGTCAGCTCCTCCGAAATGTTCTCGACGTGCTTGTCCTTGAGTTCGTCCATGATCTCGCGCGTATGCACATCGCGCGAAAAGACGATCGAATAGATGGGCTTCAGTTTGTAAGCCACGTACTTGCGGATGATGAAAAGCGTGAGCAGCGTCATCCCCACGAAGACGGCGGCGCCGACGCAGAGGGTCTTCCACCACACGGCCTCCGGCAGCGCCATCGCGACCGCCACCACGGCCGCTGCCACCGCTGCCACCAGCAGCGAGGCGAACTCCTTGGTCTTGATTACGATCATTTCGCGTAGTTTTTCATAAGACGGGCGATGTACTTGCCGATGATGTCGAATTCGAGATTAACCACCGAACCGGGAACGATCCGGTTGAAGTTGGTGTTCTCATAAGTATAGGGAATGATCGCCACCTGGAAACCGTTCGGCCGCGAATTGCAGACCGTAAGGCTCACGCCGTTCACCGCGACCGATCCCTTCTCGACGGTGCAGTTGTCGCCCGTCGGCTCGTACTCGAAGGTAAAGTACCAGCTCCCCTCGGCATCGTCCACGGCCGTGCAGACCGCCGTCTGATCGACGTGTCCCTGAACGATATGGCCGTCGAGCAGGGCATCGGGCCGCATCGCACGCTCGACATTGACCGTATCGCCGACCTGCAACAGGTCGAGGTTGCTGCGCTCGAGTGTCTCCTTCATGGCCGTCACGGAGTAGGTGTCGTCGGTCAGCTCGACCACCGTCAGGCACACGCCGTTGTGGGCGATGCTCTGGTCGATCTTCAGCTCCCCGCAGAAATCCGCACGGAAGGTAAACGTCTTATTCTGCTGTTCGGTGCGGATGCCGACCAAAACGACCGTCCGCTCCACAATTCCTGAAAACATAAAGCGTATCAAATTTTAATTTCCAACTTGCCGACCACCTGATAAACCTCCTCGACCTCCGACTTATCGACGAAGATGTCGTCGAAGCGCTCCCGATCGACGGCGACCAAACGCCACTCGGAATCCCGTTCCGAAGTGCGAACTATTCGCAAAGTTACGATTTTTTGACAAACCGCAAGATATTCCCGCCCGGGAATGATCGCGCCGGGATCTATTTTCTTCAGAAAGACCACCGATCCCGACGGAATGGAGCATCCCATCGCCTTTCCGTTGTATTCCATCGCCAGATCGCACCCCGACAGCTGCGGGAGAATCATCTCCCCGTCGGGCAGCGACGCTCCGACCTCCCGGATCTGCGACTCGACATCGGCCCGGTAAAAGGGAATCTGCTCGCCGCACTGCTTCCCATCGACGAACATGCGCCCCTCGCCCGTGAGCAGCCAGGCGAGGCTTATCTCGGGGAACTTGGCGACGATCTTGTCGGCCAGATTCCGGGAAATACCGTTGTTTCCCTTCTTGATCTGGTAAAGATTTTCGCCCCGGGGCAATCCGATATGAAGCGCGAAGTAGTTGATAGTCATGTTCGCCCAGCGGATGACGCTATCAATTCTTTGCCAATTATCGATTTTTTGTCGCATAATTCATTTTTTTTTGTACCTTTGCACCGTTGGTCCCGTAGTTCAATGGATAGAATTTAAGATTCCGGTTCTTACGATATGGGTTCGAATCCCGTCGGGATCACTCGAGAGGCATCTTCCGAAAGATGCCTCTTTTTTTATTTTACCTACCCTTTCTTCCGAGGCGGAACGCATGCACGAATGTTATTTTCGGACAAAATTAATAATAAATATCGGTTAAATGATACAAAATAATCATCCGCCCGTTTATTCCATTCCGCACCACGCCCCCGCGCGCAATAC
>JAIEHQ010000100.1 GCA_029065825.1 Alistipes sp. | reverse complement strand
AGTGTCGTGCTCTACCAACTGAGCTAGAGAGGCGATTGCGAGTGCAAATATATGGCGACTTTTTTGTTTCTGCAAGAAAAAAGATAACTTTTTTCGAAAATATTTTTCTTTATGTTGATTTTCAGTGTATTAAAAATATAATAATTTTTGGGTGCGGATGACTCTCGTTCGATCCGGGACGGATTTTCGGTCGTTCGGGCAGGAGAACTTCTGCGATCCGTGCATGCGGATTCGGGGCATTTCCCGCACTCCGTCTCTTCGGAAGCGATGGGGCGGGGCGGAATTTTCGGAAAAGGCGTTTCGGCCGCGGGGCGCATGCTGCCGGCATGCGGATGGCGGAGCAGCGGGCGGCGGATGGCTTTCCGGTCGGGAGGGCTGTGCGAAACAGGGGGGGCGACCGTTATGCTTCGGGATGGAATATTTCGTTGGAATACCGCTTTGTAGCAATGTATTTAATAATATTTAAGAAACTGTTCGGCGGTAAATTAAAAATATATTGGAAAATTTTCCGGAAAATATTTTGTTGTGCGAAAAATTCTACATACCTTTACATTGATTTCGGAAATATAGATTCTGAATGACTGTCGTGCGAAGCCTGTTGGCGGGCTCGCGGATAAAGACCGGAGCGGCAAACGGAGCGATCGGCGGCAGTACAGTCGGAACGGATACGAAAAATGGGGATTTTTCTTACATACCATCGTCGGCAGACCGGGATTTGTTTCGGTCGGTCCGTCAATTATGAGGATCCGTTCCTGACGACTCCCAGTCCTCCTCCCGAATTGCGGGGATAGCCTCTTTGTCCTCTTTTCAATTAACTTTTAATTTTATTTTTCTTAATTCATTAACCCGGGGAAGCTGCACGGGCAGGATATGGCTGTGCCTTTCCCAAACTAAAAACACTTATTTTTTTATGAAAAAACTGTTTTCGTATTGCGTAGGCGCTTTCGTGGCGATGCTCGCAATCGGTGCCAGCAGTTGCAGCAGCGACGAAACGGTCGATGCAGTCTCGAATATCGAGGTGCGTTCTACCATGGCGCTGGACGCTGCGGGCGGTATGGCCACGCTGACTTACACGGTTCCTGATCCTTTCTACGAGGGGGGGGGAATTTCCGTTACATCTTCCGTCGATTGGATGCACTCCTTCGATACGTCAGTACACGGTACCATCGAGTTCAAATATAACCGTTACGAGGATGATTCGAAGGACCGTGTCGGTGTGCTTACCCTCTCTTATCCCGGCGAGGTCGATGCGAAAGTGACCGTAACCCAGATTCGCGAGGGCGGCATGTCGTTCGAGATCGAGATCGCCGAGCTCGGCAAGAACGACATGCGTGTGAACATCGCTCCTTCGAACGACGACGTTCCCTATATCGCGATGGTGCTTGCCAAGGCCACTTTCGACAGATACAAGGAGTCCGAGATCATCGCCGACGACCTCGACTTCCTGACCGAGTATGCCAACAAGGTCTATAATCTGGACATTCAGACCTACCTCAGCCTCTATGCAAGCACGGGTCCGTCGGATCCGGAGGACAGCCGCTACAAGTTCAGCAACCTCTATCCCGACACCGAGTATTACGTTTACTGCTATGCGATCAACATCTCTACGCTGGAGCCTCTTTCGTCGATCTACAAGAAAGAGTTCCGGACGGAGGTCGTGCCTCAGATCGATTGCACCTTCAAAGTGGAGTCGGTGCCCATCGGGTCCTACGACGCGCTGATTACCATCACTCCGACGGGAGCCGACAGCGAAAACGCGATGTGGAGCTTCACCTACCTGAACGAGTATGCGTTCCGCACGAACGAATATACCGACGAGATCATCCGCAACAACACGCTGCTCAACGTGCGCAAGGCCGATCCCAAACCCCAGATGTACCGGGGGGCTCTGCAGTTCAGACTCTCCGAGCTGACCGGTTCGATCCGCGTATGGGGCGGTACGGAGTACTACCTCTACACCTATGCGATGGACGAGAGCTACAACTACACGACCGATTTCACGCGCAACGTCGTCAAGACTGCCGATATCGAGCCGACCAATCCCTGTACGTTCGAGGTGTCGATTCCCAGCGTCAAGGCCAAGGATGCGACCATCCACGTGGTTCCTTCCGATGCCGAGACGACCTATTACATCGGCGTGACCCCGACCGCCGCTTTCAAGGATGCCCCCCTGAGCCAGATCGTCGAGCGTACGCTGCAGCGTCAGGACGGATGGACCGACGGCAACGGCGATCCCTCCAACTGGGAGACCAACACCTGGGTAATGCGCGGCGAGCAGACGCGTAACCTCGCGGCCGACCTGAACTGGGTGCTGCTTCCCAAGCAGGAACTGACCGTCTTCGTATTCGGTTTCGACAAGACCGGCCACCGTACGACGACCATCGCGTCGAAGGATTTCGTGACGAGCGAGGCATCCTGCCCCGCGGACTTCAAGGTCGAGATCGAGGACATCGACGTGAGCGTGCTGCGTCAGGTTTCCGCGACGTTCAAGCCCAACTACGACGACGTGTTCTACTATGCGGGTATCGTCACGAGCGAGTGGTTCGATGCCTATGAGAGCTGGCGCGACTTCGTCGAGGAGATGATCCATGCCGACGGAAGCATCGAGAGCTCCTGCGTGGTCGGCGAGCAGCACATGACTTCGTTCTGTACGCCCGGTACCGATTACGTCGCCTTCGCCTTCGCCTTCGCCGGCGGACAGGTGCTGTCCGACATCACGACGGCCAAGATAACCACTACGCCTCTGCCCCGCAGCGACAAGGCCGATCTGACCGCTTCGTGGAAAATCTACGACGGTACGGTGCTCGAGAGCCTTTATCCGACTGCCTACAAGGGTTGCGCCGGCTCGCCCGTCTTCATCTTCTGGCTGGAGCCCAACGAGTATTGCGCCCACTATTACGGTCTGCTGCACCAGGCACGCCGCTACATGCCTCTGTCGGACGATCTGATCTACGAGTATTTCGACACCAGCACGCTGGGTTATAAGGATGCCCGCATCGGCCGTTACCTGCCGCCGGGTCTGGAGTACTGGGGCTTCTTCTATGCGGCCCAGGACGAGACCGGAGCATGGGGCCCGATGCACTACGAGGAGCCCGATCTGCGCGAGTACGATTTCTCCGATCCGATGACGGCTCCCACCCAGGGCGGATGGAATACCTCTGCGGCGAGCGTCGCTTCGGTAAAATCGAACTCCGTGACCTTCTCGGCACCGCTGCGCTTCAGCACCGCTTCGTTCGCTGTAGCCGAAGCCGAGCGTGCGGCCTACAAGCGCGGTCCCGTCGTATGCCGCGGCGAGGAGCATGCGCTCGTAGAGAACGATTTCGATCTGAATGCACACCTGGCGGGTGTCATCGAGGCGCAGGCTGACATGAGCCGCTAAAATACGATTCCGGATTCGCTCCGGACGTTTCCCGGGAGGGAGGAGCCGCGCAGGCTCCTCCCTCTTTCTTTGTATAGTCGGCGAAATGGGATGCGACGAGGCACCCTCCGGCAGGGCAGGGTGCCTCGGGTGCGTTTCGAGGGCTGTTTCCCGGGTGTTGTTTCCGGGTATTCCCTGTGTGGCGGTACAGTCCGGCCCATGTGCGGCAAGCATCGGACGGCAGCGTGCTGGGGGATTTTTCGGTTTCTGGCACTCTTCGGCTTGCTCTTCGGGGGCCAATAGCTGCCTTCCGGGAAGACGGACTGGAAATAATTCGCCCCGGCCATTTCGGCCGGGGCGAAGAATTGCGGCGGATGCGGAGGGGCGGTCCCTCTGTGCCTGCCCTCCGTGCTCGGGCGGGCGGAGAGCAGCCTGCGAGCCTTCTGCGGGGCACCATCGAAACGGCATGCCCGCCTCCAGTGCGGTTTCTCGCAGCTCGGAGGCGGGCGTGTGATTTTGGGTCCGGAAACGGGGCGCAGCTACGGACGGGGGAACGGATCGCTGTTCCATTCGCCCGCCGCATCGGGGTAGATTACCGGGCGCTCCTTTTCGATGGCTTTCAGCCGCAGGTAGCCTTCGTAGAGGTTGATGCCGTTGGCCGAGTCGTCGGCGATCGAGAAGCCGATCACGCAGGGGTGGATCTGGGCGGTGTGGTAGCTCTCTTCGATGCGCGAGAGGTAGGCCGGAAGCCAGCGGGGATCGTTCGACGGGTTGCCTCCCCGGCGGCGCGAGTCGCCGCTGCGCCGTGTCGATATGGGAGCCTGTTCGACGACATAGAATCCTTCCCTGTCACAGAGGTCGTACAGCGCGCGGGGCACGCCGCCCGGGGGCAGCAGGATGAGGTTGTAACCCGCCTCGCGCCAGTCGCGCAGCCGTTTGACGGAGAGGGTGTCGCCCAATGCGGGTACGGCCCGCAGCGGTGTCGGGACACCGTTGATCGTCAGCGCATCGTCCGATGAGGCTACGGTGCGGAATCCGACCCGATGGGAGAGGTGTTCGGTAAAGCGACCCTCCGTCTGGGTTTTGAGCCGCAGTGTGTAGCACCGCGGCGTGCGGGCGCTCCAGAGCATCGAATCGGGAATAGGGACGATGAAACGGAGCGTATCCTCTCCGCGCATGTCGAGCGTGATTTCGCGGTTGCCGCTCGCGGCGACGGTCTCGGGTCCGGCGAGCAGTTCGTAGTGGATCTTCGCCTTTTTGGGGTTGAGTGCGTCGGTCTTGACTATTACGCCGATCTCGGCATTCCACCTTTCGCCCTCCCGCACGGTGCGGGTAAAGAGATCGCGGATCCGGATGGTCGGCTGCGAGAAGACGTAGCATGTTCCCGGGGCGAGCGGCTCCCTGCCGGTGGCGAAGCTCTCCAGAGCGGCGGCAGGCGAGTCGGTCAGCAGTGCGACGACCAGTTCGTTGGATCCCTCCCGCATCTTGCGCGTGAGGTTGAAGTCGGCCGGGTTGCGTCCGTTCTGGCTGTATCCGACCACTTGGCCGTTCAGCCGGATCTCGTAGGCGGCCGGCGCCCATTCGATGTGGAGCAGCGTCTGGCGGTTGAGCCAGGCGAACGGTGCGGAGAAGCGGGCGGAGAACTCCCGTCCCCGGTCGGTCGTCTGCTCCGTCCACGAGTCGATCGGACGCAGGTACTGCGAACTTTCGAGCGATCCCGCATCGGCCTCTTCGGCCGAGGCATAGACCGCGAACGAGGTGCGGGGCGGCTCCTTGCCTATGGAGGTCGGCTCCGGCGACCGGTATTCCTGCGCTGTGGCGAGTCCGGCGCAGGCCAGAGCCGCCAATGTAAGCATGATTCTCATAAATTCGTATATTTGCGGTCGAAAGTTACTAATTTTTCCCGAATATGAATCCCGACTATCCCGAACTCGACTTTCCCGCCGTCCGTCTGCGGGTCGTGCGCCGCGATTCTGGGCTGTCGGTGTGGGATCCGCTGCGCAAGACCTTCCTGGTGCTGACTCCCGAGGAGTGGGTGCGCCGCCATCTGATCCAGTTTCTGACCACCCATTGCGGGGCGCAGCCCACGCGGATCGTCCAGGAGTATGCCGTGGCGATGAACGGATCGCCCCAGCGGGCCGACGTGGTGGTCGTGGACGACTGCGCGCGGCCGCTGCTGCTGGCCGAGTGCAAGGCTGCCGGCGTGAAGATCGGACGCGATACCCTGGCGCAGGCCGTGCGTTACAATTCGGTGCTGCAGGCCCGTTACGTGGTGCTGACCAACGGCCGCAGCCACTACTGCTACCGGCTTTGCGAGGACGGCACTTATGCCCGCATGGAGCGGTTTCCCGTGCTGTGAACTTTGGGCGCTGCTGCTCTGCGTTCGTAAACGGCCTCGATTATTCCGTTGTACTCCTGCGTGCAGGTCAGCCGCAAGTCGCGCGGACTTCCTGTCGGGCCGAACAGCCTGATGCCGCCGCCGAGCAAAACGGGGATGATCGAAATGTGAAAAATGTCGATCAGATCCTCTTTTATCAGTTGATTCGCGACCTCCGCGCCGCCGCAGATCCAGATGTTCTTTCCGTCGCCCTGCCGGAGGCGGTTTACGAGCTGGCAGGGGTCGGTATCCGTGAATCGGATCTCTTCGGTGTCGTCGGTCTCCCTCCTGCGGGTCAGGACATAGGTCACGGCTCCCGCATAGGGCCACTTGTCGGGCGATAGCTCCGTTACGATCTGCTCGTAGGTTTTCCGTCCCATGACGACGGTGTCGATGCTTTCGAAAAAGAGCGAATAGTTGTCCGGCATCTCGGCGGATTCCTCCTCGCCCTCGATCCAGCTTACGGAACCCCGTTCGTCCGCGATGTATCCGTCGAGACTCGCGGCGATGTATAGTATGACTCGTTTCATGATGAAGTCCGTTGCGCCGAACTGTCGTCGGGCGGCTTTCGGCGTGTTATTGCAGGTTGTTGTAGTGCTCGTCGATATACCGCTGGAACGCTTCGCGGTAGTTCTCGCCGATCGGGACGTACTCGCTGTCGCCTTCGCTCAGGAAGACGCGCCCTTTGGCGTAGCCCCGGATGCGCTGCAGGTTGATGATGTAGGAGCGGTGCACCCGCATGAAAAGCTCGGGCGGAAGCGCCGCCTCCATGTTCTTGAGCCGGAAGAGCGTGGTAACGGTCGTTCGGTCCTCGAGATGCAGCCGCACGTACTCTCCCTCGCTTTCGATATAGACGATCTCGCTGATGCGGATCAGCGATGTCTTGTAGTCGGCCTTGATCGAGATGAACTCCCGGTCGCGGGGTGCCGCCTCCGATTTGGGCGTTTGCTCGGGAGCTTTGCGGCAGGCGAGCAGCTCGGCCAGCGAGAGGGCTTTGCCCACCGCGCGGCTGAAGTCGGCGAAGCCGAAGGGCTTGAGCAGGTAGTCGATCGCATCGAGCTTGAACCCCTCGATCGCATACTCCGCATAGGCGGTCGTGAAGATTACCATGGGCCGTTCGGCCAGCGAGCGCACCAGCTCCACGCCGCTCAGGTCGGGCATGTTGATATCGACGAAGACCAGATCGACGCGCTGCTGCTCCAGGAAACTCCGGGCTTCGAGCGCATCGGTAAAGGTGCGTTCGAGCGCCAGGGTGTCGATTCGGGCGATGTAGCTTTGCAGCTGTTTGAGCGCGAGCGGCTCATCGTCTATGGCGATACATTTAAGCATGGAATACGGGTATTGTGAGGCGGACGGAGTAAACGTCCGGATCGGATTCGTCGATTTGAAGCTGGTGGCGGCTGCCGTAGATGAGCGACAGCCGCTTGCGGACGTTTTCCAGTCCGATGCCCGCCTGCGCCGCCGCTTGCTTCTTGTGCCGGCTGTTGGTGATCTCGCTCGCGACCGCATCGTCGCGGCAGTCGATGCGTATGCGGATGAAGGAGTCGCGGTTGTAGCTTACTCCGTGCTTGAAGGCGTTCTCCACGAAGACGATCAGCAGCAGGGGCGGAATAGCCACTTTGGCGGGGATCGTTTCGGGGTACTCGAACCGGATGTCGAGCCGCTTCTCGTCGTAGCGTATGCGCATCAGGGCGATGTAGTTCTCCAGAAACTGAATGTCCTGCCGCAGCGAGATGCTGTCGTGGCCCGATTCGTAGAGCACGTAGCGCATCATCTTCGAGAGTTCGATCACGGTGTTCTTCGCATACTCCGCATCGATGTCGATCAGGGCGTGGATGTTGTTGAGCGTGTTCATGAAGAAGTGCGGATTGATCTGGTACTTGAGGTACTCCATCTCCGCGATGAGGTTCTGGCGCTTGAGCACCTCCATCTGCTGTTCGTCGCGCAGCGACTGGTAGAGGAACTTGATGCCCGTGTTGAGTCCCGTCATGAAGAAGCCCAGCAGGATGTTCCAGTGCAGCGCCAGATCGGTGAACGAGGCCTTGCCGTTGAGCAGGTCGGGGGTCGTCCGGTCGGACGTATATTCCTCGTAGAGGGTGATGCTCGAAAATATGACCGTGATGGTCAGCAGATTGACGACCAGATACCAGAAGATGCGGCGGTGCCTGCTGAACAGAAGCCGCGGGGCTATCAGGTAGTTGTGCAGGATGAAAAGCAACAGGTAGGGGGCGATCTTCTGCCAGACGGTCAGGATGTTGGTCAGGGAGACGTGCTCCTCCGACAGCATCTTCGAATTGAGTATCGGGATCAGGATGATGACCGCCCATACCAACACGTAGAGGAGGTTCTCTCCGATCATCTGTTTTTTGCTGAACTTCATGCAGCCAAAGGTACGAAAAGTCGGGCGCAGAAGCAAGTGCCGGTCCGATTATGCCGGGGCGGGTGCAGCTCCGGCACAATGAAACGCCCCGGGACCGAAGAGATCCCGGGGCGTTTTCGTGCCGGAAGTCCGGTCGCGCTATTTCTGACGGAAGTAGATCTGGATCGGCACGCCTGAGAAGTCCCACTCCTCGCGCAGCTTGTTCTCCAGGAAGCGGCGGTAAGGCTCCCTGATGTACTGCGGCAGATTGACGAAGAACGCGAACTGGGGTGTCGGCGTGGGCAGCTGCATGACGTATTTGATCTTGATGTACTTGCCTTTGGTCGCCGGGGGCGGGTAGTTCTCGATCAGGGGCAGCATGAAGTCGTTCAGCGCCGAGGTGGCGACGCGGCGTTTGCGCGACTCGTACACGCGGATGGCGGTCTGGAGCACTTCGAGGATGCGCTGCTTGTTGAGCACCGAGGTAAAGATGATCGGAATGTCGTTGAACGGGGCGAGTTTCTTGGCCAGAAACTCCTTCCACTCCTTCATCGTGTTGTTGCCCTTCTCCACCAGATCCCACTTGTTTACCACGATCACGCATCCCTTGCGGTTGCGGACGATCAGGTTGTGGATGTTCAGGTCCTGCGATTCGAGTCCCTGCTGTGCATCGAGCATCAGGATGCAGACGTCCGACTCCTCGATGGCCCGGATCGACCGCATGACCGAATAGAATTCGAGGTCTTCGGTTACCTTGCCCTTCTTGCGCATGCCGGCCGTATCGACCAGGTAGAAGTCGAGTCCGTACTTGTTGTAGCGCGAATGGATCGCGTCGCGCGTGGTGCCGGCGATGGGCGTGACGATGTTGCGCTCCTCGCCCAGCAGGGCGTTGGTCATCGACGATTTGCCGACGTTGGGCCGTCCGACGATCGTGATGCGGGGCAGGTTCTCCTCCTCGCGGGGCTGCTCCTCGGGCAGGTGGCGGAGGATCTCGTCCATCAGGTCGCCTGTTCCGCTGCCGCTCATCGAGCTGATGCAGTAGGGTTCGCCCAGACCGAGCGAATAGAATTCGTGCGAGGAGTAGATCAGGTCGTAGTTATCGACTTTGTTGCAGACGAGGATGACCTTTTTCGAGGTGCGGCGCAGGATGTCGGCCATCATCAGGTCCAGGTCGGTAATGCCGGTATTGACCTCCACCAGGAAGAGGATCACGTCGGCCTCTTCGATGGCGAGCATGACCTGGCGGCGGATGTCGTCTTCGAAAATATCCTCCGAATTGACCGAATAGCCGCCCGTGTCGATGACCGAAAATTCGCGTCCGTTCCAATCCGTTTTGCCGTAGTGACGGTCGCGCGTGGTACCGGCCGTCGCATCGACGATGGCTTTGCGCTGGCCTACCAGGCGGTTGAAGAGGGTGCTTTTGCCCACGTTCGGGCGCCCTACGATGGCTACGAGACTCATAGTTTTGACGTTTTAGGGCGTAAAGATAGCGCAAGTTGCGGCCAAAACCAAACTTGCCGGGCTATTTTGTCGGATCGCCCGCCTCGGGAGGGCCGTCCGGGGGGGGCGGCCGGTTACAGGTAGCGGCTTTCCGGAGCGCCGGCCTGCACGGGGTAGATCAGCACGAAGCTGTTCCGGGTCAGGTAACGTTCCAGATAGGAGGGGATGCGGTTCATGGCCGCCTGGTAGGAGATGCGGTCGCGGCGGCTCATGACCAGCCACAGGCAGTCGTTGCGGTGCAGGCCGGCGAGCAGCGTCTGGAGGTTGCTCCAGTCCTTGAGCAGGATGGTTTCGATGCTGCTTTTCGACTTGCGGCGCAGCGGCTCGATGTACTGCAGGGTCTGCTGCGAGGCGTAGAGGGTAATCCGGGCCTCCGAGTTGCGGGCCAGGTTGCCGATCTTGCGCAGCCACATGAGGAACCCGGCCTCCTTTTCCGCTTCGGCGGGGACGATCACCACGTGCCGCTTGAGTGTGGCCAGGGGCTGCGTCGGCTTATAAATATAAGTGGTCACGTCGTTGCGCAGCAGCAGGTCGCCCGCGATCTTGCCGAGGAATACGGCCGGGGACTTGTCGCGGTGCAGCCCCATAACGATGTCGGTAATGTTCTGTTCGCGGGCCACGCCGGCGATGGCGTTGGCGATGTTCACGTCGTAGCGCAGCAGCTCGTGTAGGTAGAGGTCCGACGCTGCGGCTGCCGTGGCGGCCGTTTCGAGGATCTTGCGGGCCTTCTTCTCCAGCCCGGGGTCCTCCGTGCGGTTGTCGATGGCATGGAGGGCGTAGAGTCCGTTGCGGTTCTTCGGATTCCGGAGCACGTTGCTCAGGGCGATCAGCTCCGGAACGTTCTCCTCGTTGGAGAGGGGGATGAGGATGTGCTCCTCTTCCCTGCGGGACTCCTCCTCCGCGTGCACCCCCTTGAGCGCGATGTTGTGGGCACCCCGCTGCGTTGCGAAGGTCGAGACGGTGCAGGTGGCCAGGATCATCAGGATGGTGCCGTTGAGCACGCTTTCGTTCAGCAGCCGGATCGGTGTCCCGTCGTCGGCGTGTCCGATCACGATGCCGTAGCCGACCATCACGGCGGCGAGCGTGGCGGCGACGTGGGCGCTGCTGAGTCCGAAGAGCAGCGTGCGCTGGTCGCGCGAAAGACGGAAAGTTTTCTGCGTCAGCAGGGCCGCCAGGTATTTCGCGGCGGTGATGAGCACGATCATCACTGCGGCGACCTTGATGCTCTCCCAGTCGCGGAAGAAGGCCCGGTAGTCGATCAGCATTCCCACGCCGATCAGGAAGAAGGGGATGAAGATGGCGTTGCCGACGAACTCGATGCGGTTCATCAGGGGCGAGGTGCGTGGTATGAGGCGGTTGAGGGCCAGTCCCGCGAGGAACGCACCGATGATCGGTTCGAGTCCCGCCAGGTGGGCCAGGTAGGCACCCGAGAAGACCATGACCAGAACGAAGACGTATTGCGATACGTTGTCGCTGCACCGTTTGAAGAACCAGTGGCCGATCAGGGGGAACAGCACCAGGATGGCGGCGATGCAGAGCGTCACGGAGAGGCCCAGACGGAGCCAGAAGCCCTCGGCCACGCTGCCTGTGGCGAGTCCCACCACGACGGTCAGCAGCAGCAGCGCCAGCGTGTCCGTGATGACCGTGCCGCCGACGGCGATGGTTACCGACTTGTCGCGTGATATACCCAGCTTGCTGGTGATCGGGTAGGCGATCAGGGTCTGCGAGGCGAACAGTCCGGCCAGCAGGATCGACGAGTAGATGGGGAATCCGAGCAGGTAGTGGCCTGCCAGGATGCCCAGGCCGAGCGGCACGCAGAAGGTGTAGAGTCCGAACACGAGGCTCTGCATGCCGCTTCGGCGGAAGTCGGAGGTGTCCATGTCGAGTCCCGAAAGGAACATGATGTAGAGCAGGCCTGCCGTGCCGGAGAGTATGATGCTGCTGTCGCGCAGCACCAGATTCAGTCCGTGGGGACCGATGACCGCACCGGCGATGATGAGTCCCAGCAGATAGGGGATCTTCAGCTTGTTGAGCAGCAGCGGGGCCGCCAGGATGATGACCAGGATCAGCAGGAACTTGAGGATGGGATCCTCCAGCGGGAGCGTTATGGCGGTAGCGAGCGGGTGTGTCATGGCACTTCGTTTGTTTTGTTTTGCGGACGGACCGTACCGGATAAGAGACACGGATCGTGCCGCACCGAATCTGTCCGGGCAGCGTGTCGGACCGAAGCGCTGCCGGAGGTGCGGACGGGCCGGGGCGAACGCCGGTCCGGTTATGCCGGGACCGGAGTATCTAAGACTCAGTCAAAGATACGGAAAAAAAGAAAATTCCGCCAGGACGGGCATCGAAAAATAGTGCCGCCGGCGAAAAAATGCACGGTTTTTTCTGCCGATTCGGTAAAAAAACGTAACTTTGACCGAATAAGAGCGATGTATGGAGGCGCGAAAAGTGAATAAGAAGTTGCTGGCCCCCGTGTTGATGGGGTTCTTCATCATGGGTTTCTGCGATATGGTCGCACCTGTGACCGGACTGATCGGGGCGGAGTACGGGGCTTTCGGCCAGCGTGCCGTCAGCTTCCTGCCGACGATGGTCTTTCTCTGGTTCCTGTTGCTTTCGGTGCCGATCGCTTCGCTGATGAACCGCATCGGCCGTAAGGCGACGGCCCGGATCGGCTACGCCTTTACCTTCGTCGGGCTGCTGCTGCCCTATTTCGCAGGGCAGGGCGGGGCGCTGGCCTGGTATTTCGCCGGCTTCGGACTGCTCGGCATCGGCAATACCGCCATTCAGGTGGCGATCAACCCGCTGCTGGCCACCGTCGTTCCCGAGGAGCGGATGACCAGCTACCTGACCGTCGGCCAGATATTCCGCAACACGGCCCTGCTGCTGCTCGCTCCGGCCGTCACGCTCTTCGTAGCGTGGACGGGCGATTGGCGGCTGTTGCTGCCCGTCTATGCGGCGCTGACCCTCGCCGGGGGTGTCTGGCTCCAGCTGACGGAGGTCGAAGAGCCTGTGCCGTCCGCCCGCGCGGTGGGCATCGGTGCCTGCTTCCGCCTGCTGGCCGACCGTACCGTGCTGCTCTGCACGCTGGGCGTGGCCTGCTTCATCGCGGCGGACGTGGGGGTGGGATTCGTCTCCGTGCGGCTGATCGACGATGCGGGGTCGATTCTTACGACCACCGGCTTCTACGCCCTGCGCATCGTCGGTACGCTGATCGGTGCCTGGGTGCTGCTCCGCATCTCCGACGTGAAGTACCTCCGCTGGAACATGCTGCTGGCTCTGGCGCTGTGCGCGGGACTCTTCTTCGTGCGTTCCGGGGCGGCTGTCTTTGCGCTGGTCGGGGTGCTCGGCTTCACGCTCTCCTGCGTCTTCGCCACTTTCTATGCCGTTGCGACCCGAAGCGCTCCCGGCCGCTCGAACGAGGTGGCGGGGCTGATGATCCTGGCCATCTCGGCCGGTGCCTTGTCGGGACCGGTCTGCGGGGCGCTGATCCGCTGGATCGGAACGCCGCGTGCGGGGATGATCTTCGTCGTGGCCTGCGTGTGCTATCTGTTGTGGGCGAGTACGGCCCTGAAGGCCGGTTCGCCGAAAAAAGAATAAATGAATATGAAAAAGAGTATCGCAATATTCCTTCTGCTGCTGGCGCTCGCCGTCTCGGGTGTCGCGCGCGGACAGTCGCGCGGCTATTCCGACTACGACCGGTCGGGGCGCGGCGGTTCGGCGATCAAGGGGGTGGAGTGGGGCGTGACCGCCGGATTGAACTTCCCCCGTTTTTCGACCTCGACCGCCGGTTTCAGCGTGGACAACCGGCTGGGCTGGCAGGCCGGATTGCAGATCGGCATGAAATTCCGCTATTTCGCCGTCGGTCCCGAGGTGCTTTTCGTGCGGCAGTCGATCAAGCTGCGCCACACGGAGCGGGGGACGCTCAAGATCAAGAGCAATTCGATCGACGTGCCGCTGGTCTTTTCGCTCCGCGTGCTGCCGCTGCTGCGCATCAACGTCGGGCCGGTCTTTTCGGTCATGAACGACTGCAAGTACAGTTCCGGGAACGACGCGATGTTCTTCGGCCGGATGCGGCCGACGGTCTCCTACATGGTCGGACTGGGCCTCAAACTGGGCGCCCACACGCTGATCGACTTCCGCTACAACGGCCATTTCGACTCGAAGCGGTGCGTCTATCCCTCGGAAGATCCTCTGGATCTGCACCTGCGTTCCTATTCGCTGGCCCTGAGCGCCGGATTCGTATTTTAGCCTATGACGGAAACCGTAGATAAGAAAATCGAGATCGAGGGGATCGACCCCCGGGAGCTGTACGGCCCGCAGAACACCTACCTGGAGCAGATTCAGGAGCTGCATCCCCGCCTGAAGATCATTGCGCGCGGCTCGACCCTGCGGGTGCTGGGCGCGCGGAGCGAAACGGAGCTTTTCGCCCGGCGGCTCGATGCGCTCATCGCCTATTACCTCAAGTTCGGCTACCTCTCGAAGGAGACCATACACCAGGCCTTCTCGGGTGCGGCGATCGACCACGACGCGGCGGCCGACAAGGAGGTGATCGTCTATGGCAACAACGGGGCGATCGTCCGGGCGCGGACGGTCAATCAGCAGCGTCTGGTGCAGCTCTACGATCGCTGCGACCTGCTCTTCGCCGTCGGTCCCGCCGGATCCGGCAAGACCTATACGGCCATCGCATTGGCTGTGCGGGCGCTGCGCGAGAAGTACGTGCGGCGGATCATCCTGACCCGCCCGGCTGTCGAGGCGGGCGAGAAGCTCGGGTTCCTGCCGGGCGACATGAAGGAGAAGCTCGATCCCTACCTGCAGCCGCTCTACGATGCGCTCAACGACATGATTCCGCCGGCCAAGCTGCAGAAATACCTCGAGGAGGGGACCGTGCAGATCGCGCCGCTCGCCTACATGCGCGGCCGCACCCTCGACAACGCCTTCGTCATCCTGGACGAGGCGCAGAATACGACGCTGCCGCAGATCAAGATGTTCCTCACGCGCATGGGGCGCAACGCCAAGTTCATCGTCACGGGCGACGTGACGCAGATCGACCTGCCGCATCGTTCGGACAGCGGTCTGATGCGTGCGATGGAGATCC
>JAIEHQ010000010.1 GCA_029065825.1 Alistipes sp. | reverse complement strand
GCACTGGCCTACACGTGGAGCGACACCTTCTGGTTCTCGGCCGTCGAGGGCGAGGTGTACGCCCTCTCGTCGATGTTCACGGCCCTGGTGGTGTGGCTCATGCTCAAATGGGAGGATCAGGCCGGCCAGCCCCACGCCTCGCGCTGGATCGTACTGATCGCCTACCTGATGGGACTCTCCATCGGCGTACACCTGCTCAACCTGCTGACCATCCCTGCCCTGGCTTTCATCTACTACTTCCGCACCACGGAACGCATCACGCTCCGGGGAGTGGTGCTGAACACCCTCGCCTCGGGAGCCATCCTGCTCTTCATCTACGGCTGCATCTTCCCCTGGACGGTACAGGCGGGCGCATGGGTCGATCTGCTGCTGGTCAATGTACTGGGACTGCCCGTCAATCTGGGCATCACGCTCTTCATGCTGGCGCTGCTGACCGCTCTCGGCACGGGAGTCTATCTGACCCACCGCAAGGGACGGCGGGTGCTGAACCTGGTGCTGCTCTCGACGCTGATGATCGTCATCGGCTTCTCCTCCTACGCATCGGTCACGATCCGCGCGGCGGCCAATCCCCCGATGAACAGCAACAATCCCGACAACCCGTTCGCCCTCATCTCGCTGCTCAACCGCGACCAGTACGGCGACAAGCCGCTGCTCTACGGGCCCCAGTTCACGGCTCCGCCCGTCGGCTACAAATACCGCGACATACGCTATCTGGGCGAAAACGGCAGGTACGAGACGGCCACCGTCGTCAGCGGTGCGGAGTGTCCGCCCCGCTTCATGCACCTCTTCCCCCGCATGTGGAATCCCCACTCCGACGAGGAGACCTACAAGTCGTGGAGCGCCTACCGGACGCGGACCGACTACCGGCGCAACGAGCAGGGAGAGATCGTGCGCGACGAACTGGGCCGCCCCGAAACCGTCGAGGTGCTCGACTTCGGCCGGCCGGTGGTCTGGGACGACGACCCGCAGTACGAACCGGTCGTCATCATCGAGCCGACCTTCCTGGAGAACCTCAACTACTTCTTCACCTACCAGCTCAACCACATGTACTGGCGCTACTTCCTCTGGAATTTCGTAGGGCGCCAGAGCGACATACAGCCCAGCGACGCCATCATAACCGACGGCAACTGGCTCTCGGGCATACGCTGCATCGACGAGCTGTACCTGGGCCCGCAGACCGATCTGCCGGACGAGATAGCCCGCAACAAGGGACGCAACACCTACTACTTCCTCCCCTTCCTGCTGGGACTCGTGGGGTTGCTCTACCAGCTCAACCGCGATCCGCGCAACTTCTCGGTGGTCATGTGGCTCTTCATCATGATGGGCATCGCCCTGGTGGTCTATTTCAACTCGTCGCCCAACGAACCGCGCGAGCGCGACTACATCTATGCAGGGTCGTTCTACGCCTTCTGCATCTGGATCGGACTCGGGGTGCTGGCCGTCCGCGACCTCATCGTGCGGCTGACCAGAGGCCGGGGCACGACGGCTCCGATCGCGGCGACGCTCCTCTGCCTGGCGGTGCCGGGCATCCTCGCCGCCGAGAACTGGGACGACCACGACCGCTCGCACCGCACCATCGCCCGCGACATCGGCTGGAACTACCTCCAGTCGGTGCTCCCCAACGCAATCGTCATCAACTACGGCGACAACGACACCTTCCCCCTCTGGTTCAACCAGGAGGTCGATGGCGTGCGTACCGACGTACGCGTGATGAACACCAGCTACCTGGGGGCCGAATGGTACATCGACCAGATGAAGGTCCGCTCCAACGAGGCACCTCCCGTGCCCTTCACGCTGCCCCGCAGCAAATACGCCTACACGAACGACATAGTACGCATCGTCGAGTACATCGACCGTCCGATCGACCTGCGCGAGGCCATAGACTTCATCCGCAGCGAAGACCCGCGCACCAAAATCACGATGGCGAGCGGAGAGCCGGCCGACTACCTGCCGGGCCGCCGCTTCTCGCTGCCGGTCGATAAGGACAACGCCGTAGCCTGCGGCATCGTCAAGGAGGAGGACCGGCATCTGATGGCCGACACGATCTATTTCGAACTCCCGGGCAGGTCAATCGACAAGAGCCAGCTGATGCTGCTCGACATGCTGGCCCACTTCGACTGGAAGCGCCCGATCCACTTCACGCAGGTCTTCATCCTCCAGTCGCTCGGCCTGCTGGACTACCTCCAGTTCGACGGCTACTCCTACCGCCTGGTGCCGATCTACACCCCGGTGACCTCCGTGCGGGAGATCGGCCGGCTCGATCCCGAGGTGGTCGTGCCGCTGCTGACCGAGACCTTCCGCTACGGCAACCTGAACGATCCGCGCGTCTATGTCGATGACTTCATCCAAACCAACCTCAGTGCGGCGCATGCCCGCGAGACCTTCGCCCGCACGGCCAAGGAATTGCTGGTGCGCGGCGACACGACGCAGGCCGTGCGGCTGCTCGACATGGGACTGGAGAAGCTGCCCGTGCGGCAGATCCGCTACTCCGAGTCGAACACGATGCCTTTCATCGAGTGCTACTACTACGCCGGCGAGACCGACAAGGGCGATGCCCTGTTGCTGGACTATGCCGACAACCTGATGCAGTACATCGACCACTACCTCCGCTTCGAGGGGATCAAGGGGGATATGGTTACCGACACCATCATCGGCAAGATGCAGTCGCTCGAGCGGCTCTACTACCTGGCCGTCTGCGCCGGACGCAACGAAGCGGTCGCCCGGCTGAACGACTACTACCGCACGCTCGGGGCACTGGAGGAGGAGCTGATCCACCCCGACTGGAGCACCTCGACCGATTCGGTGCGACTGCCGGAGGCCGCCTCGCAACGATAGCGGGCGAACGCTCCCAACGGCTTTCGGGCTGCGACCGTCGCGGATCGCAGCCCGAAACGTTTTCCGCATGCACCATGCGGACGGAGAGGGACCGCATCCGCCCGCAGACGGACCGGAGGGCATATACGGGCGATTGTTGAAAACTTTGTCGAAAAAACAGACGGCCTTTTGCCGCGGACATCGAATTTAACCCGTATATTTGTTTCCGATACGGGTTCGCCGACGGTCCGATCCGTCGGGGATTAAAAGGGAATCCTGTGCGAGTCAGGAACTATCCCCGTAGCTGTAAGCTCCTTGCAGGCCGTGCATTCTCGCCACTGGGTCCTCTCGGACACCGGGAAGGCGCACGACATTCGGAGCGAGTCAGAAGACCTGCCCTATCAAAAGCGACTCCGCAGCTCTCGGGTGAAGAGCGGCCGGCCGGATTTTCCACCTACCCTCCGTCACGCCACCGCACGGAACCGGAATCTCTTTCGGCCCCACGTTCTCCCGCCCCGCAGCCGCTGCGCATGCGCCTACAAGAACGAGAATCGAATCAAGAAAACGACTTATGGAGACATTCATTGTTAAACGGGACGGGAAACGCGAACCTTTCTCTCTCGAAAAAATCCAGCGGGCGGTAGCCAAAGCCTTTCTTTCGGTAGGGAGCTTCGCCACGCAGGAGGTAATTACCACCATCCTGAGCCGCGTCTGCGTGACCGACGGAGCATCGGTCGAGGAGATCCAGAACCAGGTGGAGGTGGCCCTGATGGCCGAACGCTACTACACGGTGGCGAAGGCCTACATGCTCTACCGGCAGCGGCACACCGAAGACCGCGAAGTGCGCGACAAGCTGCAGTTCCTGATGGAGTATTGCGACGCATCGAACGCCGCGTCGGGCAGCAGGTTCGATGCCAACGCCAACGTCGAGAACAAGAACATGGCCACGCTCATCGGCGAGCTGCCCAAGTCGAACTTCATCCGCCTCAACCGCCGGATGCTGACCGACCGGCTCAAGGAGATGTACGGCAAGGAGTTGTCCGACAAGTACCTCGACCTGCTCAACAACCACTTCATCTACAAGAACGACGAAACCTCGCTGGCCAACTACTGCGCCTCGATCACGATGTACCCCTGGCTCATCGGCGGCACGATCTCGATCGGCGGCAACTCGAAGGCACCGACCAACCTCAAATCCTTCTGCGGCGGCTTCGTGAACATGGTCTTCATCGTATCGAGCATGCTCAGCGGTGCCTGCGCCACCCCGGAGTTCCTGATGTATATGAACTACTTCATCGGTCTCGAATACGGGCGCGACTACCACAAGCGGGCCGACGAGGTGGTCGATCTCTCGACGAAGCGCCGCACCATCGACAAGATGATCACCGACTGCTTCGAGCAGATCGTCTATTCGATCAACCAGCCCACCGGTGCCCGCAACTTCCAGGCCGTATTCTGGAACGTGGCCTACTACGACCGCTACTACTTCGAGAGCCTCTTCGAAAACTTCGTCTTTCCGGACGGCAGCCGCCCCGACTGGGAGTCGCTCAGCTGGCTGCAGAAACGCTTCATGAAGTGGTTCAACCGCGAACGCACGCGCACCGTGCTGACCTTCCCCGTCGAGACGATGGCGCTGCTCACGGAGAACGGCGATGTCAAGGACAGGGAGTACGGCGACTTCACGGCCGAAATGTACGCCGAGGGGCACTCGTTCTTTACCTATATGAGCGACAACGCCGACTCGCTGAGCAGCTGCTGCCGCCTGCGCAACGAGATCACGGACAACGGATTCAGCTACACGTTGGGGGCGGGCGGTGTCTCTACCGGCTCGAAGAGCGTGCTGACGATCAACCTCAACCGCTGCATCCAGTACGCCGCCCGCAAGGGGATCGCCTACCAGTTCTTCCTCGAGGAGGTAATCGACCTGGTGCACAAGGTGCAGCTGGCCTACAACGAGAACCTGAAGTACATGCAGTCGAAGGGGATGCTGCCGCTGTTCGATGCGGGCTACATCAACCTGGCGCGGCAGTACCTGACCATCGGCGTGAACGGTCTGGTGGAGGCGGCTGAGTTCCTCGGGATCGAGATCAGCGACAACCCCGACTACGAGCGCTTCACGCAGGAGATCCTGAGCACGGTCGAGAAGTACAACAAGAAATACCGCACCGCGGAGGTCATGTTCAACTGCGAGATGATTCCCGCGGAAAACGTCGGCGTGAAGCACGCCAAATGGGACAAGCGCGACGGCTACAAGAGCAACCGCGACTGCTACAACAGCTACTTCTACGTCGTGGAGGACGAGCGGCTCAACGTCGTCGATAAGTTCCGGCTCCACGGCCGCCGGTATATCGAGCACCTGACCGGCGGTTCGGCCCTGCACATGAACCTCGCGGAGCACCTGAGCCGCGAGCAGTACCGCCAGCTGCTGCGCGTGGCCGCACAGGAGGGATGCAACTACTTCACGTTCAACATTCCCAACACGGTCTGCAACGACTGCGGCCACATCGACAAACGCAACCTGAAGCAGTGCCCCGAATGCGGCAGCGGGAACCTCGACTACCTGACGCGCATCATCGGCTACATGAAACGGATCAGCAACTTCTCGCAAGCGCGGCAGCAGGAGGCCGCCCGACGGCACTATGCTGCGCCTGGCGAGCTTTGACGTGGTCTTCCGCGAGGTTCCCGGCGAAACGACCCTCGCCCTGAACCTCTCGGAATGCCCGAACCGCTGCCCCGGATGCCACAGCCCCCACCTGCGCGAGGCGGTCGGCGAGCCGCTCGACGAGGAGCTGCTCGAAGGAGTGCTGACCCGCTACGGAGGGTCGATAACCTGCGTCTGCTTCATGGGCGGGGATGCCGACCCGCAGGAGGTCGCCCGGCTGAGCGGCTGCGTGCGGACACGCTCGCGCGGTGCCCTGAAGACAGGCTGGTACTCGGGGCGGGAAGAGCTGCCCCCGGAAGTCGATCGGCGGCAGTTCGACTACATCAAGCTGGGCCCCTACGTCGAGCGTCTCGGAGGACTCGACTCGCCCCGAACGAACCAGCGGTTTTACCGGATCGGTGCGGACGGAGAGATGACCGACCGCACGGCCGACTTCCGCCAACGGGGACCGGTGGCACTGTAGGCGAGGCGCGGGAAAGCCCCGTACTCGAATGAAAAAGAAAAGGCCCGGATACGCATCCGGGCCTTTTTCTGGTATGTCGCGGAGTCCGCTACCCCAGGTAGGACTTGAGCAGCTTGCTGCGCGAGGAGTGGCGCAGACGACGGATCGCCTTCTCCTTGATCTGGCGCACACGCTCGCGCGTCAGATCGAACTTCTCGCCGATCTCTTCGAGCGTCATCTCCGAGCAGCCGATGCCGAAGAAATACTTGATGATGTCGCGCTCGCGGTCGGTCAGCGTCTCCAGCGCACGGTCCACCTCGGTGGCGAGCGACTCGCTGATCAGTCCCCGGTCGGCATTGGGCGAATCGGGATTGACCAGCACGTCGAGCAGGCTGTTGTCCTCGCCGTCGGCGAAGGGGGCATCGACCGAGACGTGGCGGCCCGCCACACGGAGCGTGTCCGTTACCTTCTCCTTCGGCAGCTCCAGCTCCTCGGCCAGCTCCTCGGGCGACGGGGTGCGCTCGTGCTGCTGTTCGAAGCGGGCGAACGCCTTGTTGATCTTGTTGAGCGATCCGACCTGGTTGAGCGGCAGACGCACGATACGCGACTGCTCGGCCAGCGCCTGAAGAATCGACTGCCGAATCCACCACACCGCATAGGAGATGAACTTGAAGCCTCGGGTCTCGTCGAACTTCTCGGCCGCCTTGATCAGTCCCAGGTTACCCTCGTTGATCAGGTCGGGAAGACTCAGGCCCTGGTTCTGGTACTGCTTGGCTACCGAAACGACGAAACGCAGGTTGGCCTTGGTAAGTTTCTCGAGAGCCTCCTGGTCGCCTTTGCGGATCCGCTGGGCGAGTTCCACCTCCTCTTCGACCGTGATGAGCTCCTCTTTGCCGATTTCCTGAAGGTATTTGTCCAAAGACGCGCTCTCGCGATTGGTAATGGATTTGGTAATTTTTAACTGACGCATATAAATCGAATCTAAGTATTATTCAGTCTTTTCCGGCAACCCGGCCCGCACCCAGGCTACTCGACCAGCACATAGCTCGCCGCACGCCCGTCGGGATATATCCCGTCTATGGCACGGATTTTGTCCGTAATCTTCCGCAGGTCGCCCAGCGAGCGCACCCTCCGGTCGTTGATGTGGGTAATGACGAATCCCGCTCTTACCCGCGCCCGAGCCAGGATGCCGCCGGGTTCGATCCCCCGCACCCGGACTCCGCCGTCGATCTCCAGCCGACGGCACAGCGACGGCTCCGCATCGGCGAACTTTCCGCCCAGCGACTCCGCCGCATCGGCCTCGTCTGCGGTAAGCAGTTCCGGTTTACCAACCTTATTACGCAGGGTTACCTCGATTTGTTTCGTTTTTCCCGATCTTTTTATCGTTAATTTCACCTTGTCGTTGGGACGGTGTTTGCCGATCTGCTCCTGAAGCACGGCAGCCTCGTCGATCGACACCCCGTCGATCGACACGATCACGTCGCCCTTGCGGATGCCCGCCCGGGAGGCTGCGCCCTCCTCCGAGACACCCACCACATAGACTCCGCCGATGCGGTCGATCCCCGCCTCTTCGCCCATCTCGTCCAGAAACGCCTGGTCGATGGGGCGGTAGGTCAGCCCGAGCAGCGCCCGCTGCACCACGCCGTACTCCTTCAGATCGACCACCACCTTGCGCACGATCGTCTCCGGAACGGCGAACGAATAGCCGATATAACTTCCCGTCATGGTCTTTATCACGGTGTTGATGCCGACCAGCTCGCCCCGCGTATTGACCAGCGCGCCGCCCGAATTGCCGGGATTGACGGCCGCATCGGTCTGGATGAACGACTCGATGCGGAACTCGCCGGGAATCACGTCCAGCTGCCGCGCCTTGGCGCTCACGATGCCCGCCGTGATGGTCGATTGCAGGTCGTAGGGCGACCCGATGGCCAGCACCCACTCGCCCAGCCGCAGCTGGTCCGAGCTTCCGAAGGGAATCGTCGGCAGATCCACGGCCTCGATCCGCAGCAGCGCCACGTCCGTCGCGGGATCGGTGCCGACCACCTCCGCATCGAACTTGCGCCCGTCGTTGAGCTTGACCCGAAGGCGGGTGGCCTGATCCACGACATGGTTGTTCGTGACGATATAGCCGTCGGACGAGATGATGACTCCCGAGCCGCCGCCCCGCCGCTCCTGACGCGAGGAGCCGCCGCGCCCCTGCGGCAGTCCGAAAAACTCCAGGAACGGATCGTAGCGCCGCTGCGGAAGTTCGACCTCCTGCACCACCTCGATATTGACCACCGCGCGCACGGCGTGCTCCGCCGCATAGGTCAGGTCGGGATAACGCTCGGGGGTGTACGCGGTAAAGCGGCTGTCCGTTTCGGCACGGCCGAAAGCCGATTCGATCGTGTGATTCTCGGCCCGGGAGAGACCGGTTCGCGAAAGACTCCATGCCGTCGCACCGCCTGCGACGGCACCGGCGGCAAGGACTCCCAGAAATAAAAATGCCTTGTTCATGATACCTTATAATAATAAATTAGACAACTGATTCGCAAGAATCGGAATCCGGCCGACGGAACACACGGGCGCAAGTCCCTGGCCACGCCAGCCGGATCGTTTCGTATCGAAGGCAAGTTTATATCATAGGCAGCTCTTTTCCGGTATCGTCGTAATAGGAAACGGTGCCGCACGCCCGATTATTGTGCGGAGCGGTCGTCCGCCCCCTCCGCCGCGCAGGTCAGGTTGCGGCGCACGTTCTCCCGGATGCGGGCCAGGCCGCTGCGCATGAGGGGCGTACCGGAAAAACGGCGGGCGAACTCCTCCTCGTCCATCGCGAGCCACTCCTCGGGCGCGATCGCCCGGGGATCGAACAGCGGCGCGAACCCGGCGGCACGGTGCATCGGCGCGGCACGGTTGTAGGGGCAGCAGCGCTGGCAGCGGGCGCAGCCGAAGATCCACCCCGCCAGCGTGCCGGCATCGTCCGCCCCCTCCCGTTCGATCGTGCGGCGGGAGATGCAGCGGTTGGTGTCGATCGTGCGCGGGGCGACGATGGCACCCGCCGGGCAGCAGTCGATGCAGTTGCTGCATCGGCCGCAGCGGCTCCCCTCGAAAGGCTCGTCGTAACGGTCGGCGGGAAGCGTCAGCACCAGCTCCCCCAGCACGACGTAGGAGCCGAGCTGCGGGGTCACGAGCAGCGACTGCCGCCCGATCCACCCCAGTCCGGCCTCGACGGCCCACTGTTTTTCGAGCAGCGGAGCCGTATCGACCAGCATGCGCCCGGTCAGCTGCGGATGGCGCTCGCGAAGCGCCTCATAGAGCGTGCGGAGCATGGCGCGGAGCGTGTCGTGGTAATCCCGGCTGCAGGCATAGGAGGCGATCTTGACGGGACACTCCGCGGGATACCCCTCGCCCGCCGGGTTCTTGTATCCGACGGCGCAGACCACCACCGTCTGCGCCCCCTCGACCAGCCGGCGCGGGTCGAAACGCTTGTCGAGGTTGCGCGCAAGATAGTTCAGCGTGGAGTGGTAGCCCCTGTCGAGCCAATCGCGGAAGTAGGCTTCGTTGCGGTCCAGATGGCGGCAGGGGGCGATTCCGCAAAGGTCGAATCCCGCCGCGGCAGCGGTGCTTTTGATGAATTGACTGGAAAGAATCATAGCGATAATTCGGGTCAAAAATACCATAATTCCGGTAAAAATGCTTAGATTTGTCCCGAATATTACCTTGAAAAATCCAGAAAATGACTTTTCATACCCTTTACGAAATGGTTCGCCACAGCGTGAAGAATTTCGCGTCGCAGGTGGCCTTTTCGATGTATAACGGAGAAGAACTGACCTATGCCGAGGCAGGTGCCCGCATCGAGCAGGTGCAGGAGCTGCTGACCGGCGCGGGACTCCGGGCGGGCGACAAGGTGGCCCTGCTGAGCAGCAACATGCCCAACTGGAGCGTCTCCTATCTGGCCATTACCTCTGCGGGGATGATCGCCGTACCGATCCTGCCGGACTTTTCGACCGAGGAGCTGGAGATGATCCTCTCCCACTCGGAAGCCAAGGCGCTGCTGGTCTCGGACCGTCTCTACTCCAAACTCTCGAAAGCCTCCATCGAACCGCTCCGCGTGGTGATCCGCACCAAAAACCTGGGCGTGATCTCGTCGAATCCGGCACCCGAAGGAAAAGGCTCCGCAGGCGTGCCGCGCCCCGAGGATCCGGCCGCGATCGTCTATACGTCGGGCACTACCTCGAAACCCAAGGGGGTCATGCTCTCCCACGCCAACCTGTGCGCCCAGATCCTCATGAGCGGCTCCATCTTCCCGGTCAGCACCGAAGACACCTTTCTTTCGGTGCTGCCGCTGGCCCACACCTACGAATGCTCGATCGGCATGATCTACCCCTTCGCGATGGGTGCCCGCGTGATCTACATCGACCGCGCCCCGACCGCCTCGGTGCTGATGCCCGTCCTAGCAGCCGTCCGCCCCTCGGTCATGCTCATCGTGCCGCTCGTGATCGAGAAGATCTACCGCCATCAGGTGCAGGCCAAATTTACCTCGAACAAGTTCTGGAACGCACTCTACCGCATCGACTTCGTCCGCCGCTACCTGCATCGGATCGCCGGACGGAAGCTGATGAAGGTCTTCGGCGGCCGCATCCGCTTCCTGGGAATCGGCGGCGCGAAGCTCGACGGCGGAGCCGAAAAGTTCCTGCTCGAAGCCCGCTTCCCCTACGCGATCGGCTACGGCCTGACGGAGACGGCCCCCCTGCTTGCGGGTGCCCCCCCCTCGCAGGTGCGCTGGGGTTCGACCGGCCCGGCGGCTCCGGGAGTCGACCTGCGGCTCGAGAACATCAACCACGACACGCGCCAGGGAGAGCT
>JAIEHQ010000001.1 GCA_029065825.1 Alistipes sp. | reverse complement strand
GGTCGGTGTCGTTCTTCACGCCGCGCTTCTCCTTCTGCGCGTCGATCAGCACCTCGAACGGATCGTGGTCCTCTTTCGAGACGGGCTTCATACCCAGCACCACGTCGCCGTACATCTGCACGAAACGACGGTACGAGTCCCAGGCGAAACGGGGATTGCCCGTACGCTTGGCCACAGCCTCGACAGCCTGGTCGTTCAGACCCAGGTTCAGGATCGTATCCATCATGCCCGGCATCGAAGCACGGGCACCCGAACGCACCGACACCAGCAGCGGCATCTCCTTGTCGCCGAAATTCATGCCGGTCAGCTTCTCGATATTTTTCATCGCCTTCTCCACTTCGGGACGAAGCAGCTCGATCACTTTTTCACGGCCGTGAGCATAATACTCGGTACAAACCTCCGTCGTGATGGTAAATCCGGGAGGCACGGGAATACCGATCAGGTTCATCTCCGCCAGATTGGCACCCTTGCCACCCAGCAGCTCCCTCATTTTGCCATTACCCTCGGCCTCCTTGTTGCCGAAGGTATAGACTCGTTTCACGTCTGCCATAAATCAATAGTCTTAAGTTATATTTACCCTTAGAAATGTTTTAGGGGGCAAAATTAACATTTTTTCCGGAGACTCGGAAATTTAACGCCGCTCAATATAGGAAAACAGGGGAAAATAACGTCCCGCACCTCCGACGTAGCGACTCCCGCGATAGGTCGGCCGGGGTGTTCCGCTGCGCTCGTCGAGCCACTCGCGCCGCAGGTGCACATCGGCCCGGACGGCCCGCAGCGAATCGTCGGCAAGAATCCGGTCGTGCAGCCGCCAGCCGCCCCGGAAGTAGCTGTTGCCCCGTCCCCGCCGCTCGACGGGAGCCAGCAGATCCTCGAGTCCGGCAGTCTCGGCGGCTGCCGCCGAGAGCTTGCCCGCACAGAGGATCCGCACCCCGGGACACCGTTGGCGCACCTCGCCGACCAGCTCCGCCAGGAACCGCTCCCCGCGCACGAGCAGCACGGCCAGCGGCCGGCCGTCGAAGAGTCCCTCGACACAAAGATACCCCCGCCCGGACTCGACCCGCTCCGGAAAAAAGCGGTCGCCGAAATAGAGCAGCGCGAAGTCCATCCCGTCCAGTGAATTGAGCGTGCGGTGCACGTAGCAGTACGAACGGCGGGAGGCGCCCGCCAGGTCCCGCACGACGGCCTCGGTCTCCACGCCGTAAAGCCCCACCAGCGGCATCGCCATGCCGTCGATCGTCTCCGCCACCCGGTCGATCTTCGCCCGATAGCGCTCCCCGTTCCAACGCAGACGTCCCTGCGGGGTATGATCCGCGTCGTCGTAAAAAAGCGAGGGAATCGTGTCGTAGAGACGATCGAGGTCATAGTAGGCGAATCCCATGCGCTCCTGAGCACGGATCGCCCCGCTGCCGAAGAGCAGCAGAAGCAGCGCCGAAAGTAGATGGTAGGCTCTCATCGCACGTTATCGAAATAAAAAAGAGATTTTGTCCCGTCAAAGCTTTCCGCCGGCATGCGTTCCGCGCCGCACCGGCCTGAAACGGCCTGTTGCGCCCGCCGCGTCCGGCTCAGCCGAGCAGGCCGGCCCGACGGAAACTGAAGTCGCCCGAGCGGGCGATGATCAGGTGGTCGAGCAGCCGAATGTCGAACAAAGCGGCCGCCCGGGCTATCTTGTCGGTCAGCGTCCTGTCCGGAGCGCTGGGTTCGGCCGTACCCGAAGGGTGGTTGTGGACCAGAACGATCTGCGTGGCCAGCAGTTCCAGCGCACGCTTGACGATGAGCCGATGATCGACCACCGTCCCCTGCACGCCGCCCTGACTGACGCGCTGCCGCTCGATGATCCGGTTCGAGGAGGTCAGAAACAGACACCAGCACTCCTCGTAAGTCATCGACTCCATCCGGGGACGGAACATGCCCGCCACGTCGTCGCTCGAGCGGATCGTCTTGGTGGCTCCCGCCTCCCCCTCCAGCACGCGACGGCCCAGCTCCACCGCCGCACGCAGGCGCACGGCGCGCTTCAGCCCCATGCCGCCGGCCATGCGCAGACGCGCCAGATCGACCCGCCCCAGCTCGGCCAGGGATCCTCCGAAGCTCTCCAGCAGAGCCGCCGCCAGTTCGGGACGCTCGCCGTCGTCGAGCACCAGCCCCAGCAGCTCCCCGTCGCTGAGCGCTTCCGCGCCGCGCGCCGCCAGACGATCGGCCGCCTCGCTCATGACACGCCGCGCTGTTGGGGACGATAGAGACGGTCCATCCTGTCGAGCAGATCGCCGCACGCCTCGTCGCTCATCGCACCCGACACGGAGCCGGCCGCACGCTGTTCGGCCTCCTTCTTCGACTCGCCGACACCACGTCCGACGCTCATGCCGTCGATGACGACCGTGGCCTCGAAGACCGGATGGGCCGAGGAGTATCCCGCCCCGTGCACCGTCTCGAAGACGATCGTGCGGTGGGTCTTCTGGCACCACTCGATCAGCCGGCTCTTGAAATCGGTCTCCTCGCCGGTCAGGGTGTCGATATTCAGATGGCGATAGTAGATTCTGTTGATAAGCAGCCGATTGACGAACTCATAGCCCTGATCGAGGTAGATCGCCCCGATCATCGCCTCGAACGCATCGCCGTAGATGTGCTTCAGATTGGCTCCGCCCGTCGAATTGGAGATCACGTAACGGTCCAGTCCGATCGTGCGGGCGATGGCGTTGAGCGACTGGCGCGACACGATCTTCGAACGCAGCTGCGTCAGGAATCCCTCCTGCTCGTCGGGAAATTCGATGTAAAGATAATCCGACGTGACGGCCTCGATAACGGCATCGCCCAGAAATTCGAGCCGTTCGTTATTGATGTGCCGCCCGTCGGACAAAACCAAAGAAGCTGACTTGTGAATCAAAGCCAGCTTGTAGAGTTCGATGTTGTGCGGAACGAATCCGAACAGATCGTCGATAATACGGAAATACTCCCGGTCCTGTCCGCAGTTTCTCCTTACGGTACGCAATAGGAAATCGAACACGACGCAGAAGACCGTTTAGATTTTACGGAAAATAACCGTCGAGTTATGACCGCCGAATCCGAACGTGTTGCTCATCGCGCACTTCACGTCGCGGCGCTGCGCCCGGTTGAGCGTCAGGTTGAGTTTCGGATCGATCGCCGGATCGAGGTTCTCGTTGTTGATCGTCGGAGGAATCACGCCGTGCGTGATCGCGAAGATGCAGGCCAGCGCCTCGACGGCTCCGGCGGCACCCAGCAGGTGGCCGGTCATGGATTTGGTCGAGGAGATGTTCACGTCATATACGTGATCGCCCAGCACCTCGTGCACGGCCTTCAGCTCGGGCAGGTCGCCCGCAGGGGTCGAAGTGCCGTGAACGTTCACGTAGTCGATATCCCCGGCCTCGATGCCCGCATTGCGGATCGCGTCGCGCATCGACTTGATCGCACCCTTTCCTTCGGGATGGGGCGAGGTAAAGTGGTAGGCATCGGCGGAACGGCCGCCGCCGACCATTTCGCAATAGATCTTGGCTCCGCGCGCCTTCGCGTGCTCGTACTCCTCCAGAATGAGCGCGCCGGCACCCTCGCCGATCACGAAGCCGTCGCGGTCCACGTCGAACGGGCGCGAAGCGTGCTGCGGATCGTCGTTGCGGGTCGAAAGCGCCTGCATCGAGTTGAAACCGCCCACGCTGGGCTCATTGACGGCAGCCTCCGAGCCGCCGGCGACCATCACGTCGGCCGCGCCGTAACGGATGGCGTTGAACGAGTCGATCAGGCCGTGGTTCGACGAAGCGCAGGCCGACACCGTACAGTAGTTGGGACCCATGAAACCGTATTTCATGGAGATGAAACCGGCTGCGATGTCGGCGATCATACGCGGAATAAAGAATGGGCTAAACCGAGGAGTACCGTCTCCTGCGGCATAGCCCAAACACTCGTCGAAGAACGATTTAAGTCCTCCGATACCCGAACTCCAGATCACGCCGATCTGCTCCAGATCCTCCTTTTCGAGATCGAGTCCCGAATCCTCGACAGCCTGCGTGGCCGCGATCAGAGCATACTGCGTGAAGAGGTCGTACTTACGCACCTCCTTGCGATCGAAATGCTGGGTCCAGTCGTAATTCTTTACTTCGCAAGCGAACTTCGTCTTAAATTTCTCGGCATCGAAATGAGTAATCGGCGCAGCACCGCTGACTCCCTTTTCGAGATTGGAAAAGAACTCCTCAACATTATTGCCGATGGGGTTGATCGTACCGATACCCGTCACGACTACTCGTCTCTCTGTCATAGATTTCAATTTTAAGATTACAGTCCGGAAAAAATCGCGAATTATTTCTTGTGAGATTCGATGTAGGAGATGGCATCGCCAACGGTTGCGATCTTCTCCGCATCCTCGTCAGGAATCTGGATGTCGAAAGCCTTCTCGAACTCCATGATCAGCTCAACGGTGTCGAGCGAATCGGCTCCGAGGTGGTTGGTGAAGCTCGCTTCCGGCGTAACCTCCGACTCTTTAACGCCCAATTTGTCAACGATGATCTCGACAACTTTTGCCTGTACTTCTGACATAACTTTAAGTTTTTAGTGAAACAATCAATTATAAAAATCAGTAATTCTTTCTTTCAAACAATCGCACAAAAGTAACAATTTTTTTATTACTTTTGACATTACAACCAAAGAATTTGAATCCGGCCGCCGGGTCATTGCAAGCAATTATTTTAAAACCAACATATTATGAAATTACTGTTGATTTCCAATTCGACCAACGCGGGAGAACCCTACCTGCAGTATCCGATGCCGCGCATCGACGCGTTCCTCGGAGCCGTGCGCGAGGTGGTGTTCGTCCCTTATGCCGCCGTAACCTTCTCCTATGCCGAATACGAAGCCAAGGTCCAGGCCCGGTTCGCCGAAGCAGGCATCAAGGTCCGCTCGGTCCACCGCGCGCAGGATCCCCGCCGCATGATCCGCGAGGCGCAGGCCATCTGCATCGGCGGAGGCAACACCTTCGCACTGACGCGCAAGCTGCAGGAGCAGGGGCTGATGAAGGCCATCCTGACGAAAATCAAGGCGGGCACCCCCTACATGGGCTGGTCGGCCGGAAGCAACGTCTGCTGCCCGACGATCTGCACGACCAACGACATGCCGATCGTCGAACCGGAGTCGTTCAAGGCCATCGGAGCCGTAAAATTCCAGATCAACCCCCACTATCTGGACGCCAACCCCGAAGGACACGCCGGCGAGACGCGCGAGCAGCGCATCATGGAGTATATCCAGGCCAACCCGCGCCGCTATGTGGTCGGACTGCGCGAGGGGTGCATGCTCCGCTACGAGGAGGGCAAGCTGGAACTGATCGGCGACCGGCCCATGCGCATCTTCAAGAAGGGCATCGAGCCTTACGAGGTTCACGCCGGCGACGACCTGTCGTTCCTGCTCTGAACCGGATCGGAGAAATATTCTTTTAATAATAAATAGGTATCGTGCCGGTTTCGAGACGGATCGAAGTTTCGGAACCGGCCGTTTCCGACATGAACGACACCACCCGCATCGGCAGCGAGGGCGAAGAGGCCGCCGCCGCATGGCTGCTCGAACAAGGCTTCCGACTGCTCCGCCGCAACTGGCGGGCGGGGCGTTACGAGCTGGACATAGTGGCCGAAAAGGAGGGCACGCTGCACGTCGTCGAGGTCAAAACCCGCCGCCGGGAGGGGCTTACCTCGCCCGAAGAGGCGCTCGACAGCCGCAAGATACGCGCACTGATCCGCGCCGCCCGCGCCTACCTCGACCGCCATCCCCATGCGGGCGAGGTGCAGTTCGACCTGATGGCCGTCGAGACCCGCCCCGGCGAGGCCCCCGAACTCCGGCTGATCGAACATGCCGTCGAACTTCACTGGTAATTTGGCCGTCCGGCCAAAAAATATTACTTTTGCGACCGCAAACGAACGCACAACACGACAACGGATGTGGTTATATAATTTAGTAGTGGCTCTCTATGCGCGAGTCATCGCGCTGGCCTCGCTCCGGCACCGGAAGGCCAAGCTGTGGGTCGAAGGCCGCAAAGACCTCTTCGGACGCATGAAGCGGACGATCGACCCCTCGGCCCGCATCGTCTGGATCCACGCCGCCTCGCTCGGCGAATTCGAGCAGGGGCGGCCGCTCATCGAGAAGATACGCCGCACCCGCCCCGAGTACAAGATCCTGCTTACCTTCTTCTCCCCTTCGGGTTACGAGATCCGCAAGAACTACGATCAGGCCGACTACATCTTCTACCTGCCGATCGACACCCCCCGCAACGTCCGCCGCTTTCTCGAGATCGCCCGCCCCGAGATCGCGATATTCATCAAATACGAATTCTGGCTCAACATGCTCGGCGAGCTGCGCCGCCGCTCGGTTCGCACCTACATCGTCTCGGCGATCTTCCGACCCGACTCGATCTTCTTCCGCCCCTACGGGGGAC